>NZ_JBEOSB010000012.1:0-273345 GCF_040302705.1 Streptomyces sp. NPDC097640 | reverse complement strand
GCAACACCACGAGAGCGGAGCGGACACTGGAGGAATAGTCCAGCCCGCTCACAGCGTCCTCGCTGTGTGTTTTTCTTCAAAGGAACCTCGTCCGACCGGCCATATGGCCGACCGTACGGGGTATCAACATATCTGGCGTTGACTTTTGGCACGCTGTTGAGTTCTCAAGGAACGGACGCTTCCTTTGAAACCGTTTCACCGGTTTCTCCGGGCGCTTCCCTTCGGTGTTTCACACGCTATCAGACCGATTTCGTTTCTCCGAATCCGTGCTTTTCGCAGACATGCGAAAGCTGATCCGAAGATCTGTCGTCAGGTGACTGATGGCGCTGCCTCGACCTGGATGTGCCCGCAGTGGACTGCGGCGCTTCATCCGGGGCAGGGATACGACAGTACAACCCTCGCGCAGCCGTGGCAAATCGATTCGGCCCCCAGGGGTGCCCTTCGGGGTGCACAGCTTGTGCGGAATCCGCAGTTCCTATGACTTACGCTTCTGGGCAGTGCGCTGCCTGGGACGGGCAGTGACAGTGCGTAACGAATTCTCCACCCCTGGGAGGCTTCCCATGACCACCGTGACCTCCCCGCTCGCCGGGCGCGTGATCGGACTCGAGGCGGTGCCCGATCCGGTGTTCTCCGGGGCGATGGTCGGCCCCGGTACCGCGATCGATCCTGTGCTCGAACCCTCCGTGGCGGTGGCGCCGATCGACGGCGTTGTCGTGTCACTCCACGCCCATGCGTTCGTCGTCGTCGACGGGGAGGGGCACGGCGTGCTCATCCACCTCGGCATCGACACCGTTCAGCTGGGCGGCGAGGGATTCGAGTTGCTCATCAACAAGGGCGACACCGTGCAGCGCGGCGACGCCGTGGTGCGGTGGGACCCCGCGGCCGTGGTGGCCGCCGGGAAGTCGCCGGTCTGCCCGGTCGTGGCGCTTGAGGCCACCGCGGAGTCCCTGGCCGACGTCAGTGCGGACGTCGATGTGAAGTCCGGCGACCTTCTGTTCAGCTGGACATGAGCTCAGTGCCGGTCGGAGCCGGTCTGATCGGCCATTACGGCGAGTAGACAACCACCGCGGCGGGTGATCCCGCCGCATCGAACCGGAGACGGGTGCAATGGAGACAACGCTGCGAGGCGTCGGCGTGAGCCACGGAGTGGCGATCGGCGAGGTGCGGCACATGGGGACCGCGGTCCTGGAGCCGCCGGCGAAGCAGATTCCGTCGGACGAGGCGCCGCGCGAGCAAGGGCGCGCTCGCCAGGCGGTGGAGGCCGTGGCCGCCGATCTGCTGGCGCGCGGCAATCTGGCGGGCGGCGAGGCGCAGGCCGTGCTCGAGGCACAGGCCATGATGGCGCAGGACCCGGAGCTGATGGCCGATGTCGAGCGGCGCATCGCCGTGGGCAGCACGGCCGAGCGCGCGGTGTACGACGCCTTCGCCGCGTACCGGGCGCTGCTGGCCGGGGCCGGTGAGTACCTCGCCGGGCGGGTGGCCGACCTGGACGATGTGCGGAACCGGATCGTGGCCCGGCTGCTGGGGGTGCCCATGCCGGGTGTGCCCGACAGCGACGAGCCGTATGTGCTGATCGCGCGGGACCTGGCCCCCGCCGACACCGCGCTGCTCGACCCCACCCTGGTGCTCGGGTTCGTGACCGAGGAGGGCGGGCCGACGAGTCACAGCGCGATCCTCGCGCGCGCCCTTGGTGTGCCGGCGGTGGTGGCGCTGCCCGGCGCCGGTGAGCTCGCCGAGGGGATCCTGATCGCTGTGGACGGCAGCACGGGAGAGATCTTCGTGGCCCCGAGCGAGGAGAAGCAGGCCGAGCTGGCCCTGGCCGCGGAGGAGCGGAAGGCCGCGCTGGCCGCGTCCTCCGGGCCGGGTGCGACGTCGGACGGGCACAAGGTGCCGCTGCTCGCGAACATCGGCGGCCCGGCGGATGTGCCGGCGGCCGTTGAGGCCGGTGCCGAGGGCGTAGGGCTGTTCCGTACCGAGTTCCTCTTCCTGGACGACAGCACCAAGGCGCCGTCGGAGGAGAAGCAGTTCGAGGCGTACCGCCAGGTGCTGGAGGCCTTCCCCGAGGGCCGGGTGGTGGTGCGGGTCCTGGACGCGGGCGCGGACAAACCGCTGGACTTCCTCACCCCGGCCGACGAGCCGAACCCGGCGCTGGGTGTGCGTGGGCTGCGGACGCTGCTCGACCACCCGGATGTGCTGCGGACCCAGCTGACGGCGCTGGCCAAGGCCGCGGCGGGGCTGCCGGTCTACTTGGAGGTCATGGCCCCGATGGTGGCCGACCGGACCGACGCCAAGGCGTTTGCCGACGCGTGCCGGGAGGCGGGGCTGCGGGCCAAGTTCGGCGCGATGGTGGAGATCCCGTCCGCCGCGCTGCGGGCGCGCTCGATCCTCCAGGAGGTGGAGTTCCTGTCGCTGGGCACCAATGACCTGGCGCAGTACACCTTCGCCGCGGACCGCCAGGTCGGCGCGGTGGCCCGGCTTCAGGACCCGTGGCAGCCGGCACTGCTCGATCTGGTGGCCCTTTCTGCCGAGGCCGCGCGGGCCGAGGGCAAGAGCTGTGGCGTGTGCGGAGAGGCCGCGTCGGATCCGCTGCTCGCGTGCGTGCTGACCGGCCTGGGCGTCACCAGCCTCTCCATGGGCGCCGCGGCGATTCCCTATGTGCGTGCCACGCTGGCCAAGCACACGCTCGCCCAGTGCGAGCGGGCGGCCGCCGCGGCCCGCGCGGCGGACACCGCCGAGGATGCCCGCGTCGCCGCGCAGGCGGTGCTGTCCGGCGAGTGAGCCGGTGATGTGAGGTGTGGTCCGGGAGGCGTCCCGTCGCGGTGGGTGCGGCGGGGCGCCTCCCGTGTACGTCGGTCTCCTTACGAGCCGTCCGGTCCTTCCGGGCCTTCCGGGTCCGGCAGCGGGATGCCCGGCCGGTACTCGACGCCGTGCTCGGGCGGGACGGGCTCGCCGGTCTCCGCGTCGGTGCAGTACGCGCTGAAGACCTCGGCCTCGCTCAGCGGCCGTAACCAGCCCTGGTGCAGCGCCCAGCCGCGGACCGTGTCCGGGGCGCCGGGCGTGGTGGTGCGCAGCACGACGCCGCCTGGGCTGTTGGTGGCGATTCCGCAGGCCAGCACGGTGCTGAAGATCAGGGCCTCAATACCTTCCACGACTTCTGTGGCTTCCGCGTGGACCACTGCCACGAGCGGGGCGCCGTTCGCCGGGACGCTGCACACCACGTGGTGGCGGCCGGGCCCGGCCGCCTCGAGCAGTCGCCGCAGCGCGGCCTGGGCGCGGCGGAACGCGGCGTGGCCCGGGTCGTCGCCGCACCCGCAGCCGCCCGCGCGGGACAGCAGGGCCGTGGCGTACTCCCAGGTGGCCTGCTGCTCGGCGGCGCCGACGAGCCCCTGGACGAGTTGGTCGAGCGGCTGGCCCTCGTATGTCACGGTCGGGCCCGCGGCGGCCACGTCGGCCGTGTAGCGGGTGCGGGCGACGGAGGTGTCGGGGTCGATGCCGGAGTCCGCGCAGAACTCCTCGTACTCGGCCGGGTCGAAGAGGGCGATGGAGGTGTGCACGCCCTGTGCCGCGAGCATCCGCAGCAGCCCCTCCGTCTGCCGCAGATACGCGGCGTGGTCGTCGAAGGCGAACGATGCGTAGCGCCGCATGGCCGCGAAGTCCTCCTCGCCGGCCAGCAGCGCCACGGTGCTGGGCGCTTCTCTGCGCAGCGCGCGCCGCGCGGCGCGGTCCCTCCGGTCCGTGCCGCCCTGTGTGGTGTGCGCCATGACTCCCCCTCTGCGCGGTCGATCAGTGCTCACTCACCGTAACCGGGGGCACTGACAACGCGCGGTGCCGCTACGCGGCGGGCGGGGTCGGCGGGGCGGGCGGGGCGGACTTGTCGCGGGCCAGGCGCTCGTAGAAGCGCAGCAGCTCCACGTTGTCGACCGAGCCCGGGTTGACGGCCTTGTCCAGGGTGGTGCCCTGGAGCAGCCGCTTGACCGGCACCTCGATCCGCTTGCCGGTGAGGGTGTGCGGCACGCCGGGCACTTCGATGATCTCGTCGGGCACATGGCGCGGGGAGAGCTGTTCGCGGATGGTGCGCTTGATGCGGTCGCGCAGCGCCTCGTCGAGGGCGGCGCCCGGAGCCAGGTGGACGAACAGCGGCATCCAGTAGCCGCCGTCGGGCTGTTCGACGCCGATGACGAGGGATTCCCGGATCTCGGGGAGGCGCTCCACGGCCTCGTAGATGTCGGCGGAGCCCATCCGTACGCCCTGCCGGTTGAGCGTGGAGTCGGAGCGGCCGTGGATGACGACCGTGCCGCGCTCGGTGAGGGTGATCCAGTCGCCGTGCCGCCAGACCCCGGGGAACATGTCGAAGTAGCTGTCGCGGTAGCGGCTGCCGTCCGGGTCGTTCCAGAAGCGGACGGGCATGGACGGCATGGGGCGGGTGATGACCAGTTCGCCGACCTCGTCGAGCACCGGTTCGCCGCTCGGGTTCCACGCCTGTAGGTCCGTGCCGAGCCCGGGGGCCTGGAGTTCGCCGATGTGGACCGGGAGGGTGGGGACGGCCCCCGCGAAGCAGCTGCACACGTCCGTGCCGCCGCTGACCGAGGCGATCCACATGTCGCCCTTGTCGGCGGCGAACTCGTCGTGGATCCAGCGGAAGCCGTCGGGCGGCAGCGGGGAGCCGGTCGTGGCCACGCAGGCGACGCGCGAGAGGTCGAAGTCGCGGGCCGGGTGGACCCCGGCCTTGCGGCAGGCCATGACATAGGCAGCCGAGGTGCCGTAGAGCGTGGTCCCGGTGCGCTCGGCGACGCGCCACTGGGCGGCGGTGTCGGGGTAGCCGGGGCTGCCGTCGTAGAGGACCACGGTGGTGCCGACCAGCAGGCCCGACACCAGGAAGTTCCACATCATCCAGCCGGTGGAGGTGTACCAGAAGAACCGGTCCCCGGGGCCCAGGTCGCAGTGCAGGCCCAGCTGTTTGAGGTGCTCGATCAGGATGCCGCCCTGGGACTGGACGATCGCCTTGGGCAGTCCGGTGGTGCCCGAGGAGTAGAGCACCCACAGCGGGTGGTCGAAGGGCACCTGCTCGAAGACCGGTTCCGCCGGCTCGCGCACCACGGCGTCCCATTCGATCGCGCCCTCGGGGGCCGGGGTGCCCAGCAGCGGGATGTGGACGACGGCGCGCAGGGTCGGCAGTTCGCGGCGCAGCTCGGCGACGGTCTCGGTGCGGTCGTGTTCCTTGCCGCCGTAGCGGTAGCCGTCCACGGTGAACAGGACCACCGGTTCGACCTGCTGGAAGCGGTCCAGGACGCTGCGCGCGCCGAAGTCGGGGGCGCAGGAGGTCCATACGGCGCCGACGGCGGCGGTGGCCAGGAGCGCGACGGCCGCCTGCGGGATGTTCGGGAGGTAGCCGCTGATCCGGTCCCCGGGGCGTACGCCCAGGCGGCGCAGCTCGGCGGCGGCCGCGCCGACCTGGCCGCGCAGCTCGGCCCAGCTGACGGGCCGCGGCTCCTGGCTCTCGTCGACGTGGAGCAGGGCGGGTTCGGTGGCGCGGGCGGGGTCCTCGGCGGCGCGCAGCGCGTGTTCGGCGTAGTTGAGGGTGGCTCCGAGGAACCACTGGGCGCCGGGCATGGCGGCGTCGGCGAGCACGGTGTCGTACGGGGTGGCGAAGCGCACCTCGAACCACTCGGCGACCGCCTGCCAGAAGCGCTCCAGCTCCGTCACGGACCAGCGGTGCAGCGCGGCGTAGCTCGCCGCCGGGTCGGCGGGGTCGGGCGCGGGGGCGCCGTGGCGCTCGGCCGCCCAGGTGTGGAAGCGGGTGAGCTGGGCCCGGGCGATCCGCTCCGGCCCCGGCTGCCAGAGGGGGCGCGGCAGGTGGTCTGGGTGCGCTGCGGTGGTCATCTGTCGGCTCCCGGCTCCTCGCGGTGCGCGGATTCGCGCGGTGTGTGTCCCGTGCAGGACGATGCCATGTGATCGACTTGTGCACCAGGGCCGCCACTCCATATCGGGGGCGGTGGGGATGTGTCGGGACCACGGGTGAACGGCAGTTGAACGCCGCGCGCACGGGGCTCCGTCAATGGCAGGGTGATCAACATGGATGCGCGTGACCTGGTGCGGTCGGTGAAGGTGGTCGGTACGGCGCAGGGGCTCAGGTCGCTGCGCTCGGCGTGGCGGCGTCGGCGTTCCGACGCGGTCGGGCTGCCGCCGCGGGGGCCCGAGCGCGCGCGGGTGCCGGGCGAGGTCCTGGGGGCGGATCCGCAGCCGGGCGGCGGGGTGGTGCGGTTCGCGCGGTCCTCGCTGCTGGTGCGGGTGACGGCCGGTGGCGCGGTGTTCTGCGGGTGGGACGGCGCCGAGCCGGAGCCTTCGTACGCGCTGGACGGGCCGTGCCCGGACGCGGACGAGCGGGTGCGTCTCGAGCCGGACACGGACGGCGGCTGGCGGGTGGTCTCCGAGCGGGTGACGGTGACGGTCTCGCGGACCGGGGCGGTGGAGATGCGGACGCCGGGCGGGGTGGTCCTGCGGCGGGATCTGCCGCCGCGCTGGTGGGAGCCGGCCAGGGCCGATCCGGAGGGGCGGGGCGTGGATGCCGACGGGCCGGGCACGGGCGGCGACGAGCCGGCTACGGACGGGGCGGATGCGGACGGGGCGGGGCCGGGAGCGGGCCGGGCCGTGGCGCGGTGGGAGCACCGGTCGCAGGTCGCGGCGGACGCGCGGTTCTTCGGGCTGGGCGGGCGGGCGTCCGGGCCGCGGCTGCGGGACGGCTCGTACCGGCTGTGGAACACCGATCCGGGCGGCAGCTTCGAGCCGGAGGACGACCCGCTGTATCTGACCATGCCGGTGCAGCTGGTGGTGGCGGACGCGGGCACCCATCTGGTGTTCCACGACAACTCGTGGGACGGCACGGTCACGCTGCGGGAGGGCGAGGAGGGCGAGGGCTCCGGGCACGACCGGCCGGGCGGCTGCCGGATCCGGATGGAGGGCGGCCCGCTGCGCTACTGGGTGATCGTGGGTACGCCGGCGCGGGCGCTTCAGGGCTGGGCGGCGCTCACGGGCGCTCCCGCGGTGCCGCCGGGCTGGGCGCTGGGCCACCACCACGCCCGCTGGGGGTTCGGCGGCCAGGAGGAGGTGCGGCGGGTGGTGGCGGGCTACCGGGAACGGGAGCTGCCGCTGTCGGCGCTGCATCTGGACATCGACCACCTCGCCGGGCACCGGGTGTTCACGGTGGACACCGGCCGCTACCCCGATCTGCCCGGGCTGGCGGCGGAGTTGCGGGAGGGCGGGACGCGCCTGGTGTCGATCGTCGATCCGGCGGTCAAGGCGGAGCCGGGCACCGCGGCGTACGACAGCGGCTCGGCCGAGGAGGTGTTCGTACGCGACGCGCGCGGGCGCGAGGTGCGCGGGGTGGTGTGGCCGGGCGAGGCGGTGTTCCCCGACTTCACCGATCCACGGGTGCGCAAGTGGTGGGGCGGGCTGTACGCGGAGCGGCTGGCGCAGGGGTTCTCCGGGGTGTGGCACGACATGAACGAGCCGGTGTCGTTCGCGGCCTTCGGCGATCCGACGCTGCCTCGCTCGGCGCGGCACGTCCTGGAGGGCCGGGGCGGCGACCACCGCGAGGCGCACAACGTCTACGGTCTGGCGATGGCGCGGGCCGGCTACGAGGGGCTGCTGGAGCTGCGGCCCGAGGAGCGCCCGTTTCTGTTCTCCCGGTCGGGGTGGGCGGGGCTCCAGCGGTACGGGGGCAGCTGGTCCGGGGATGTGGCGACCGGGTGGCCGGGGCTGCGCGCCTCGCTGTCCCTGGTTCTGGGTCTTGGCCTGTCGGGGGTGCCGTACTCCGGCCCGGACGTCGGCGGGTTCACCGGCAGCCCGTCCCCCGAGCTGTATCTGCGCTGGTTCCAGCTGGCGTCGTATCTGCCGCTGTTCCGCACGCATTCGGCGATCTGGGCGGGGCGGCGGGAGCCGTGGGAGTTCGGGGAGTCGGTCCTCACACACGCGGCGGCCGCGCTGCGCGAGCGGCAGCGGCTGCTGCCGTACTTCGTCACGCTGGCGCACGAGGCCCGGCGCACCGGGGCGCCGTACGCGCGTCCGGTGTGGTGGCGGTGGCCCAAGGACCGGGCGCTGCGCGACTGCGAGGACGCCTTTCTGCTGGGGGACGCGCTGCTGGTGGCGCCGGTGCTGGAGGAGGGCGCCGAGCGGCGGGCGGTGCGGCTGCCGCGCGGCCGCTGGTACGACACGGCGACCGGCCGGGCGTACGAGGGCCCGGGGCAGGTGATGCTGGACGCCCCGCTGTCGCGTGTGCCGGTGCTGGCGCGGGCGGGCGCGGTGGTGCCGGTGGCGGGCGCGGACGGCGGGGTGGAGCTGGAGGCGTGGACTCCGGTGCGGGGCCGCCCGGGCCGCGGGACGCTGGTCGTGGACCCGGGCGACGGCTGGGACAGGCCGGAGGTGGTGCGGTTCGTCTCGCGGCTGCGGGACGGCGAGGTGGTGGTCGAGCGGGACGGCGCGGCGGAGCCCGGGTACCCGGTGCGGGTGCGCGGCGAGGCTCCGAAGGAGCGGCCGCGCCGGCAGTGAGCGGGGCCGGATGGGCAGCGGATGGGCCGCTTGAAGGCCCGCGGATGGGCGTGTCGGTTCCGGTGGGGCTTGTTCCGGACCCGCCCGCCCTGATATCTGAGGTGGGCATGCCGAGATTCACTGTCGCGCTGCGCGCGCTCGCCCTGCCCTTCGCCGCCCTGCTGGCCCTCTCCGCCCCCGCCCCGGCACAGGCCCGGGCCGAACCCAAGGCGCCGAAGGAGTTCGTGGCGCTGAGCGCCGTGGACCCGACGATCCTCCAGGAGATCCGCTACGACACCCCGCACAACTTCACCGGCCACCGCGTGGACGGCTACCTCGAGCCGCTGTGCATCCTCACCCGCCCGGCCGCCGAGGCCCTGCACCGGGCGCAGGGCTCGCTGCTGCGCCAGGGCTACACGCTCAAGGTGTACGACTGCTACCGGCCGCAGCGCGCGGTCAACGACTTCGTGGAGTGGGCGAAGGACCTCGACGACCAGTCGATGAAGGGGGAGTTCTACCCGGACGTCGACAAGACGCGGCTGTTCGAGGACGGTTACATAGCCGAGAAGTCGGGGCACAGCCGGGGCAGCACCCTGGACCTGACGATCGTCAAACGGCCCGCCGTGCCCACCCGTCCGTATGAGCCGGGCGAGAAGCTGGTGCCGTGCTACGCGCCGAAGGGCGAGCGGTTCCCGGACAACTCCGTGGACATGGGCACCGGTTACGACTGCTTCGACACGCTCTCGCACACGCTGGACCCGCGGATCCAGGGCGTGCAGCGGGCGAACCGGCTGCTGCTGAAGGACACGCTGGAGGCCCTGGGCTTTGTGAATCTGGCCGAGGAGTGGTGGCACTACACCTACAAGCCGGAGCTGTTCCCGGACACCTACTTCGACTTCCCGGTCTCGCACCGGTCGCTGCGCGGACACTGAGGCGGGGGCTCCCCCGTGCCCGGCGGGCGGCGGCACGGCTCACAGCCGGCCGCCCGCCGGGTCGGCGGAGAGCCGCTGCGCGATGTAGACGGGGAGCACGGAGAGGGCGACCAGCAGGGCGGCCACGACATTGACGACGGGCGCCTGGTGGGGCCGGGCCAGGTTCTCGTAGATCCAGATGGGCAGGGTGCTGGTCCCGGGCCCGGCGGTGAAGGTGGTCACCACGATCTCGTCGAAGGACAGGGCGAAGGCCAGCAGCCCGCCCGCGAAGAGCGCCGAGCGCACGGCCGGGAACGTGACGTGGCGGAAGGTCTGCCAGGGGCGTGCGCCGAGGTCGGCCGAGGCCTCCGCCATCGAGGGCGCCAGCCGGCGCAGCCGCGCCCCGACGTTGTTGAAGACCACGACGACGCAGAAGGTGGCGTGCCCGACGACCACCGTGAACAGGCCGAAGCCGACGCCGAAGGGGTCGAGGAAGGTGCGGAAGGCCGCGTTGAGGGCGATGCCGCTGACGATGCCGGGCAGCGCGAGGGGCAGCACCAGCAGGAAGGACACGGTGCGCCGCCCGAAGAAGCGGTGGCGGTGGACGGCGAAGGCGGCCATGGTGCCGAGCACCAGCGCGATGGCGGTCGCGGCGAGGCCGGCCCGTACGGAGGTGAGCAGCGCTTCCCGGGCTCCGTCGCTGTGCAGCGCGGCGCGCCACCACCGGCCGGTCAGGCCGCTGGGCGGCCAGCCGAAGGACCGGTCGGAGTTGACGGAGTTGAGCAGGACGAGCAGCAGGGGCGCGTAGACGACGGCGAGCCCGGCGGCGGTGACACAGCCGAGGGCGATGCGGGCGGTGCGCGACAGCCGCACGGGCGGGACCTCCTTGAACGGGACGGACGGGCGGGGTCTCAGAGGGAGTCGAGGGCGCCCGCCCGGCGTACGGCGGCCAGATAGCAGACGATCAGGACGACGGGCACCGCGGAGAGCGCGGCGGCCATGGGCAGATCGAGGGTGATCTGCGAGGCGATGACGTTTCCCAGCAGCTGGGTCTTGCCGCCGACGATCTGCACGGTGATGTAGTCGCCGAGGCTGAGCGAGAAGGTGAAGACCGACCCGGCCAGCAGCGCGGGCCGCACGGCGGGCAGGACGACGGAGCGCAGCGTGCGCCAGGGCCCGGCGCCGAGGTCGGCCGAGGCCTCCAGCGTCCGGTCGGGGATCCGCTCCAGGGCGGCGTACACCGGCAGGATCATGTACGGCAGCCACAGGTACGCCAGCACGATGACGACGGCGGTGGTGCCGTATCCCGGTCCGTGCAGCCCGAGCGGTGCCAGGGACCAGTTGAGGACGCCGCCTTGGCCGAGCATGACGCGCCAGGCGTAGGCCTTGACCAGGTAGCTCGCCCACAGCGGGGTGAGCACGGCGACGAGCAGCGGCCGCCGCCAACGGCGTCCCGCGACGCGCGCCATGAAGAAGGCCATGGGCAGGGCGAGGAGCGCGTCGATGAGGGTGACGGCGACCGCGATGGACAGGGTGCGCAGCGCGACGGTGCGATAGACCGGGGTGGTCAGCAGGTCGTGGAGGTTGTCGGTGTTCCAGGTGTGGACGACATCCGAGGTGAAGGAGTCCGTCGTCCAGAAGGCGGAGATCAGCAGGACGCCGAGCGAGCCGAGGTAGGCCAGGGTCAGCCACAGCAGCGGCGGGCCGAGCAGGGCGGCGAGGCGGAGGCGGGCGGCGGCGCGGGGGCGTTTGGCCGGGCGAGTCTCTTTCTCGGCGCCGTTGCTGACCGGGCGGGCCGCGGGGGCGACCACCTCAGCCCTTGATCTCGGTCCAGGCCCTGGTCCACTGGGCGTAGTCGGTGCAGGTGGTGTTCTTGCGGCCGTCGAGGCACTGCTTGATGGGCGTGGTCCAGAAGTGGACCTGCCGGTAGTAGCTCTCGTCGTCGGCGTGGTAGACGGCGCAGTGGCGGGGGTCCTTGGTCCGGGCGCACGCCTTGGCGTTGGCGGGGGCCTCGCCGAAGTACTCGGCGACCTGGGCGTTGACCTTCGGGGACACGATCCAGTCGAGCCATTTGTAGGCGCAGTTGGGGTTCTCGGCCTTGGCGGAGACCATCCAGGTGTCGGACCAGCCGGTGGCGCCCTCCTTGGGCAGCACGGCCTTGACCGGAGCCTTCTCGGCCTGGGTGAGGTTGGCGATGACCTGCCAGGTGGTGCCGATGACGCTGTCGCCGCCCTTGAAGGCGGTGATCTCCTTCTGGTAGTCGCTCCAGTACTCCCCGATCGCCCCGTGCTGCTTCTTGAGCAGGGCGACGGCGGCGTCGAGCTGGCCGCGGTCCAGGGCGTAGGGGTCCTTGATGCCCAGTGAAGGCTGGGTCTTCATCAGGTAGAGGGCGGCGTCGGCGATGTAGATGGGCGAGTCGTACGCGGTGACGTGGCCGCGGTAGGCGTCGGCGTCGTCGAAGACGGCGCGCCAGGAGTCGGGGGCGGGCTTGACCTTGTCGGTGCGGTACATGAGGAGGTTGGCGCCCCGGCCGTGCGGAATGCCGTACATCCGGCCGTTCCTGGAGTTGAAGGGGCGCATCTTCAGGCCCGGGAAGATGTCCTTGTAGTTGGGCACCAGCTCGGTGTTGACGGGCGCGGCGTCACCGGAGGCGATGAGGCGTAAGGTCGCGTCGCCGGAGGCGGACACGGTGTCGTACTGCCCGGTCTTCATGAGCGAGACCATCTCGTCGGAGGTCCCGGCGACCTTGGTGTTGACCTTGCAGCCGGTCCGCTGCTCGAAGGGGTGGACCCAGTCGGCCCCGGGGTCGTTGGAGCCGTCCTCCGCGTAGCCCGCCCACGCGATGATGTTGACCTTGCCCTCGCCCTTGCCGAGCTTCTCCGGGGCCTTCGCCTTCTCGTCGTCGCCGTTCGAGCCACATGCCGTGGCGGCCAGCAGCAGGGCGCACGCCACGGCCGCGGACCTCCCCACGAATGTCTTCCGCATCCTGGTCCTCCCCTACGACATGGCTGTCTGGGATCCCGCCAGTATCAGGGGCGGGATTCCGCCTCGCCAGGGCGCCTCATGCAATGTCCAGGTCAACCGGCGGCTCAGCCGGGCAGCGGAAAGGCGTCGTCGTCGTCCCACAGCAGCCGGATCTCGGCCTCGGGGCGGACGGCACGCGGCAGTTGGGCCAGGTTCTGCCGGATCACGGTCAGCCGGTCGCCGTGTGGAAGCACAACGGTGAAGCGGGTGTGCGCCCCGGCGTGCACGATGTCGGCGATGCGCCCGGTCACGCTCCGCTCCCCGTCGGCGGACGGCTCGGCGAGGGCGGCGAGGCGGATGCGCTCGGGCCGGATGCTGTAGGCGCCAGAACGGCCCACCACACGGACGGCCGCGGCGCCGCGCAGCAGGTTGGTGCTGCCCATGAAGCCCGCAACAAAGGCGGTGGCGGGGCGCTCGTACACCTCCACAGGCGGGCCGATCTGTTCGATCCTGCCGTCAGAGACCACCGCGACGCGGTCGCTCATGGTCAGCGCCTCCTCCTGGTCATGGGTGACGAGGAGGAAGGTGATGCCGGTGGTGCGCTGGAGCTCCTTCAGCTCGGTCTGCATCTGCCGCCGCAGGCCCAGGTCGAGCGCGCCGAGGGGCTCGTCCAGCAGCAGCACGGCGGGCCGGTCGACCAGCGCGCGGGCCAGGGCGACGCGCTGCCGCTGGCCGCCGGAGAGCTCTGCGGGGCGGCGCGGCCCGAAGCCGTCCAACCGGACCGTGGTCAGCGCCTCGCGGGCGCGGGCGAGCCGCTCGGCCTTGCGCACGCCGCGCACCATCAGGGCGTACGCGACGTTCCGCTCGACGTTCATGTGCGGGAACAGCGCGTAGTCCTGGAAGACGGTGCGCACGTCGCGGCGGTGGGGCGGCAGCGCGGTGACATCGCGGCCGGACAGCTCGACGCGGCCCGCGGTGGGCCGCTCGAAGCCCGCGACCAGGCGCAGCAGGGTGGTCTTGCCTGAGCCGGAGGGGCCGAGGAGGGAGAAGAACTCGCCCTCGGCGAGGGAGAGATCGACGCCGTCGACCGCTCGTACGGAGCCGAAGTCCTTGCTCACGGCCGCCAGCCGGACCGCCGCTTCCATCGTGGCCACACGTGCTCCCTTCGCTGGGGTGGTACCCCTGATACCGGGGTTACGTGCCCCACGGCCGCTGTGCCACACTTCTGACGTATCGTCAGCTCTCGTTGTCCGGCCGTCTGGGAGGCGTCGTGCCGCGCACCCGTACACCGGTGGTCCCCGGGTGGTTCACCGCCGAAGGCGAGGAGTTCCGGCTGCTGGGGACGCGGTGCCGGGTCTGCCGCTCGGTGTTCTTCCCCCGGGAGGACTCCTTCTGCCGCAACCCCGGCTGCGCGGGCACCGAGCTGGACGAGGTGCCGCTGTCCCGGCGCGGCCGCGTCTGGTCGTACACCGACGGGCGCTACCGGCCGCCCGCGCCGTATGTCAGCGACCCCGGCGTGGAGTGGCGGCCGTACACCCTGATCGCGGTGGAGCTGGCGGCCGAGCGGATCGTGGTGCTCGGGCAGGGCGCGCCGGGGGTGACCGTGGCCGACCTGGCCGTGGGGATGGAGGTCGAGGCCGTGCCCGGGGTACTGAACGAGGACGCCGAGCACATCTGGACCACCTGGAACTGGCGACCCGTCAAGCCCCGCGCGCCCCGCGCCGAGGAGCGGTCATGACCGGGGCGGGCGGCGAGGTGGCGGTGCTGGGCGCCGGGATGCACCCCTGGGGCAAGTGGGGCCGCGGCTTCGTCGAGTACGGCACCGTGGCCGCGCGCGCCGCGCTCGCCGACGCCGGTCTCGACTGGCCCGCCGTCGACTCCGTGGTCGGCGCCAACACCGTGCGGAGCGGCTACCCCGGGCAGGTGGCGGGCGCGACCTTCGCGCGGGCGCTGGGCTGGCAGGGGGCGCGGGTGACCAGTGTGTACGCGGCCTGCGCCTCCGGCGCGCAGGCCATTCAGACCGCCCGCACCCAGATCCTGGCCGGGCTGGCGGACACCGTGCTCGTCGTCGGCGCGGACGCGGCGCCCAAGGGCTTCTTCGCGCCCGTGGGCGGCAACCGGCCCGATGACCCCGACTGGCTGCGCTTCAGGCTGCTGGGCGCCACCAACCCCGCGTACTTCGCCCTCTGGGCCCGCCGCCGGATGGCCCGGTACGGCGACACGCCCGACGACTTCGCGCGGGTCAAGGTGAAGAACGCGGCCGCGGGGGCCGCCAACCCGAACGCCCGCTACCGCGCGGCGGTCAGCGCCGAGGACGTCGCGGCCTCCCCGGTCGTCGCCGACCCGCTGCGCCTGCTGGACATCTGCGCGACGTCCGACGGGGCGGCCGCGCTGGTGCTGAGCAGCCTGGACTTCGCCCGGCGGCGGGGCGTCCGGCGGCCGGTGCGGATCCGCGCGGTCTCCACCGTCACCCCGCGCTATCCGCGCACCGAGCTGGACCTGCCGGACATCGCGACCGACTCGGCGGCGGCCGCCCCGGACCCGGAGCCCGGCTCCTTCCGCTCCGCCCTCGCGCGGGCGGCATACGAGGAGGCGGGGCTCGGGCCCGAGGACCTGTCGCTCGCGGAGGTGTACGACCTGTCCACCGCGCTGGAGCTGGAGTGGTACGAGGACCTGGGGCTGTGCGGGGCCGGGGAGGGCGCGAAGCTGCTGAGCGAGGGTGCCACGGCGCTCGGCGGGCGGCTGCCCGTCAACCCGAGCGGCGGCCTCGCGTCCTTCGGCGAGGCGGTCCCGGCCCAGGCCATCGCCCAGGTGTGCGAACTGACCTGGCAGCTGCGGGGCCTGGCCGGGGAGCGGCAGGTGGCCGAGGCGCGGACCGGGATCACCGCGAACCAGGGGCTGTTCGGACACGGGTCGTCGGTGATCGCGGTCCGCTGAGCGGTGCGGTGCGGTGTCGGTCGGGTCTGTGCGGGTCGGTGCCGGGTCGTCGGTCGCGGGCCGCCGACCCGGGCCGCTCGTCAGGCCAGCGACAGGAACAGCTTCTCCAGCCGCACCCGGTTGCGCTCCCTGGTCTGCGTCCGGGCGCCGTTCTCGTCGGCGAGACAGTGCTGAAGACCGCTGGCGATGATCGCGAAACCCGCCCGGTCCAGCGCCCTGGACGCGGCCGCCAGCTGAGTGATCACCTCTTCGCAGTCCCGGCCGTCCTCGATCATCCTGACGACCCCGGCGATCTGCCCCTGGGCCCGGCGCAGCCGGTTCAGCACCGCGGTCAGCTCCTCGGCCGCCAGCTCCAGCTCCAGTTCCGGCTCCGGTTGCGGTTGCGGCTCCACAGCCACTCCTTCCAGATACCCGGCGGGCGACCTGCCCGGCCGGAGAAGTCCCGAGACACACCACGGCCCGCACCCCGGACGGCGGGGTACGGGCCGTATCGCCGACGCCGACCTGGCGGCGCGCGCCGGCCTAGCGCCTGGCCGCGGAGGCCATCATCGCGTGCTCGACGACCGAGATGAGCACTTCCTTGGCGGATTCCCGCTGCCGTGCGTCGCACAGGACGACCGGCGTGCCCGGGTCGAGGTCGAGCGCGTCGCGCACCGCCTCCTCCGGGTAGCGCTGGGCGCCCTCGAAGCAGTTGACGGCGACCGTGAAGGCGATGCCGCGCCGCTCGAAGTAGTCGACCGCGGCGAAGCAGTCCTCCAGCCGCCGGGTGTCGGCGAGGACGACGGCGCCGAGCGCGCCCGTCGCCAGCTCGTCCCACAGGAACCAGAAGCGGTCCTGTCCCGGGGTGCCGAACAGATAGAGCACCAGGTCCTCGCGGAGCGTGATGCGCCCGAAGTCCATGGCCACGGTGGTGGTCGTCTTGGCCTCCACCCCCGCGATGTCGTCGACCGGACGGCCCGCCTCGGTGAGCAGCTCCTCGGTGCGCAGCGGTTTGATCTCGCTCACCGCGCCCACCAGAGTCGTCTTGCCCGCGCCGAACCCGCCCGCCACCAGAATTTTCAGTGTGACCGGGTCGATGACGTGTGAGCGGCCCGGGTCAGAGTGCCCGTAGACCATTGATCACCTCGCGCAGAATCCTCTCGTCCGGCAGTTCCGCCGGAGGTACGGGCCGGGACACTCGGACGAGTGCGGCGTGCAGCAGGTCACCGATGAGCACTCGGACGACGCCGACCGGCAGGTCGAGTTCGGCCGCCAGCTCGGCGACGGACTGAGGGGAGTCCCGGCTCATCTCGACGATGTCGATGTGCTCCGGGGACAACGTCTGGTCGGCGACGGGCACCTGGCTCACGCTGTCGGCGACGACCACCGCGATGAGGTCGAGCTTTCCCTCGGCCGCACTGCGGGTGCGGCCCCGTGTCATCGCGTACGGCCGGACCACCGGTCCCGCCGCGTCGTCGATCCAGTGGGCAGTGCCTTCACCCTCTGCGGTCATCTCCCCCCTCCCCCGTCACCCGCCGGATCGCGGCGCGCTGCCCAGATGCACGCCCACCCGCTTGACCAGCAGCGTCATTTCGTATGCCACCTGTCCGACATCCGAGTCCGCGTCGGCGAGCACGGCCAGACAGCTGCCGTCGCCGGCGGCGGTGACGAACAGGAAGGCGTCGTCGAGCTCCACGATGGTCTGGCGGACCCGCCCGACGTCGAAGTGGCGGCCGACCCCCTTGGCGAGGGAGTGGAAGCCCGAGGCCACGGCCGCCAGGTGCTCGCCGTCCTCGCGGGACAGGTCGCGGGAGCCGCCGGTGGGCAGGCCGTCCCCGGAGAGCACCAGCGCCTTGCGGATGCTGCCGACGCGCCCGACCAGTTCATCGAGCAGCCAGTTCAGCTCGCCTGATCCCCTCGGCGAAGCGTTCCGTGCTGCGTGCGGTGCGGTCATCGACCGTCCCCCTCATATGTTGTTCCAGGTGCTCTGTCCGCCCTACCGCTGCCGTCGGACGTCTGGCGTCGGCCGCGCTGCCATCCCCGTTGGAGCGAGGCCATGGTGGCCCGCGCCTGCTCGGCGTCGCGTTCGGGGTCGGTCTCGGCAGGGTAGCGGTCCGCCTCGGTCTGCGGAGCGGGGTCGTTCTTCAACTGGGGTGCCAGGCTGGCCTGCCGCACCCGCTTGGGAAGGCCGGACGCCGACCGCTGGGCCGGCACGCCACGCGCCGGGCGGGCGGGCTCCCCGTTCCAGGCCGTCGGAGCCTGCTGTTCGGGGGTGGGGGCGGGGGCACCGGGTCGGCCCGCGTTCCAGGGGGAACCGCCCTGGCCGCCGCCACCGGACGGGCCCTGGCCCTCCGGGCGGCCCTGCCGCTGAGCCCAGGACGGCTGCCCGGCGCCCTGCGGCGGCCGCGCGTGCCGGCCGCCGCCCGAGGCGCCCTGCACCGGGCGGCCGTGGTCCGAGACCAGCACCGGCGGCACCCGGCGGGGCAGCGGCGCCGGGGCGCCCTCGTCCCGCATGGCCGGGGCGCCGTCCCGCGCCTGCTGGTGCTGCACCTCGGCGACCGGCTGATGCGGTTGATGCGGCTGATGCGGTACGGGACCGGTGGGCCGGGCGCCCGCGGGCGGCGGCTGCGACAGACCGCGGGCGCGGAAGATCGCGCCCACCTCGTCGTCGTCCTCGATGTCGCCCCCGTTCGCGACCGGCGCGAGCGGCGCGAGCGGCACGGCGGACGGCTCGAGCTCGACCGGTCCGTCGACGACCGACACCTTGCGGCCCGCCCGGTCGGAGAAGGCGACCGGCGCCGCGTCGACAGCCTGAAGCCTGCTGTCCGGGCCCATCCTGACGTCGGAGACGCCGCGCTCCCGGCTGCGCTCGTAGGAGTCCTCGGCCTCCTGGCCCTGCTCGCCGCTGTCGGTGAGCAGGGTCGAGGGGATGAGCACGATCGCGGTGGTGCCGCCGTACGGGGAGGGCTGGAGCGAGACCCGGACGCCCTGCCGCTGGGCCAGCCGGCTGACCACGAACAGGCCGAGCCGGTCGGTGTCGGACAGCTCGAAGTCCGGGGTCTCGGCGAGCCGCTGGTTGGCCTCCAGCAGGGCATCGGACGTCATGCCCAGGCCCCGGTCGTGGATCTCCAGCGTGAACCCCTTGGCCACCCGCTCGCCGTGCACCTGAACGGAGGTGTGCGGGGGCGAGAAGACGGTGGCGTTCTCCAGGAGCTCGGCGATGAGGTGGGTGAGGTCGCCGACCGCCGGGCCGTTGACCGCGAGCCGCGGCATGCGCCGGACCTCGATCCGCTCGTAGTCCTCGACCTCCGCGACCGCGGCGCGGACGACGTCCATCAGCTGGATCGGCTTGCGCCACTGCCGGGAGGGGGCCGCGCCGGAGAGGATGACCAGGCCCTCGGCGTGCCGTCGCATACGGGTGGTCATATGGTCCAGGCGGAACAGGTCGGCGAGCTCGTCCGTGTCCTCGGTGCGCCGCTCCATGGTGTCCAGCAGCGTCAGCTGGCGGTGCAGCAGCACCTGGCTGCGGCGCGCCAGGTTGACGAAGACGTCGGAGACGCCCTGGCGCAGCTCGGCCTGTTTGACCGCGGCCTCGACGGCGGCCCGCTGGAGGGTGTTGAGGGCCAGGCCGACCTGGCCCATCTCGTCCGGGCTGTAGTCGCGGCGGGGCGCCTCGGTGTCCACGTCGATCTGCTCGCCCGCGCCCAGACGGCGCATCACGTGGGGCAGCCGCACGCTGGACGCCTCCTGGGCATCCTTGCGCAGCTGGGACAGGTCGCGGATCAGGCTGCGGCCGATCCGGAACGAGACGAAGATCGAGACGATCAGGGCCAGCAGGCCCAGGATGCCGGCGGCGAAGGCCCGCAGCATGACGTCGTCGGCCACCGGGTCGATGCGCTGCTGGAGGCGGTCGGTGGCCTCCTTGCCCAGCCGGTCGTAGTCGTTGAGCACCGGCTGGGCGGCGACCTCCCAGTGCTCCTCGTCCAGGGCCTTGAGCGCGTCGGACGGCGTGGTCGAGGCCATCAGCTTGCCCTCGGCCAGGCGGAGGGCGGCGGGCGCGGACTTGGTGCGCCGGTAATCCGCGAAGATCTTCTGCTCCGAGGCGGGCAGGATCGGCAGGCTGGTCTCGTACAGCAGGTTCCGCTCGGCGATCAGGTCGGAGATCGCGTGCAGGTCCTCGGGCGTCATCTTGCGCGCCGTCAGCGCCGAGACGTACAGCGCGTCCTCGCGGGAGAGCGCCTCGCGGGCACGGATCATGGCGACCAGTGCGCGGCCCTGCTTGTCCAGGTCCGTGTCGGGCACGGCGTGCAGCGAACTGCGGAAGTTGTAGCAGAGGTCGACGAGTTTGTTGTAATACTCATATGTCGCCGCGCGGTTGATGCCGCGGTCCTCGACCTTTCGGCGCAGGGCGTCCAGGCCCTCGGTCGCCTTGAGGATGGCGGAGAGCTGGTCCTCCGACTCGTCGTTCATCATGTCGCGCACGCCGCCGTCCGTGGCGGCCTCGCGCAGGGTGCCCATGACCTCGTCGGTCTTGCGCTGGAGCGCGTGGAGGACGGGCAGCGCGTCGGCCTGGCGCGGATCGGCGAGCAGAATGAGGGTCTGGCGGCGCTCCTTCTGGATGGCGTGTACCGCATCCTCGGCCGGCTGACCGGCCTTGTCGATGATGTCGGAGGCGTCCAGCAGTCGAATCGCCTCACGAACGGTGATCACTGTAGCGAAGGCCCAGATTGCCGTCAGCGAGACAAGTGGCACCAGCAACAGCGCCACGATCTTCCGGCGGATCGATTTCCCGCGAAAGCGCATGGCCTCCCCAACGTCAACCCCGTTATACGGGGGCGGTGTTCGAGTTCCGACAACAAGCGGCGCGAGCCTACTACTGCCCGTTCTACAACTCGAAGGCATGTCCGCTAGATGCCGGGGCGGGCCCACCCGGACGCCATCACGAGTTGTCCGGTGATGCCTGACTTACCCCCCGCTTTCCGGCCCTCCACTATCGGCTTCGACGGACGAGAATGAGTCAACCCTTGGCCGGTTTTCCCCTCTCTGGGGGAACCTCCCAGCGCTGTTATTCGTGCACTGAGGGGGCACACTAAGGGGGAATACGACCCATGTCCCGCTTTTTGAATCCCGCAGGACCTGGGCAGCCGCTGAAAGGTGTAGGGGCTTCATGGACGCCATGGACAAGGATCGGGACATCCCGGAGCGCGCGGTGCGGCCGCTGTGGACCGAGGTACCGGCCCGAAGGCGCCGGCTGCCCGATCCGGTCCGTACAGCGGCGGTGCGGGCGGTCATCATCGTCGCGGTGACGTTGACGCAGGCGATGGTGGCGGTGCTGAGCACGCTGGCCGACTCATGGCTGGCGTTCCCCGCGGTGCTGACCACCGTGGCCAGCACGGTTCTGGCCACGTGGGGCGTGCTGGACGTATGGGTGACGCGGCAGGTGTGGAACCAGCGCTACGGGGTGGTGTCACGGCCCAGCAGCACCGCGCGGGAGCTGCGCCGGCAGCGCCGCCGGGCCCGGAAGGCGGAGCGGGTCGGCTCGCCGCGGGCCGCGGAGCGCCGGTCGGCGCGCGGCGCGGCGGCCTGACGGGGCCTCATGGGCCTCATGAGGCCTCATGGGTTTGGCGCCCGCCCCCGCTGGGCGGGCGCCGAACCATGTGCTGCCTTCTACCACGGCGCGGCCCGCTGCGACGCCGACCGCCACGACGCGGCTCGCCGCGGCGCAGCTTGCCGCGGCGCAGCTTGCCGCGGCGCCGTCTGCCGCGGCAGGGGCTACCCCCGGCCGGGACGCCCCGCCGGGGCGTCCGCCGGAGCCGGGGCCGAGGCCGGGGCGTCCGGGCGGCGGTACATCCGGGTCGCCGTGATCTGCCCGTGCACCTGGCCGTCCTCCGCGTCCCGCTCCGGCAGCCCGGGACGCAGATGCTCCTCGACGCTGATGTACTTCAGCCCCGCGCGCAGATCCGCGTCATTGCGCAACCGGATGACCAGCGGAAACTCGGCGAGCGCCGTCGTGTCGAACAGGCCCGTGGTGTAGAGCAGCTGGACGCCCAGCGCGTCCGCGACCGCCCGCTGGAGCTCCAGCAGATACGTCGCGTTGGCGCGCCCGATGGGGTTGTCGAGGAACAGCGTGCCCGCGTGGCGGTGCCGGTCCCGGCCCCGGTCGTTGCTGCGCAGCGCCGCCATCGTGCAGTACAGGGCGATGGCCGCGGTCAGCAGCTGGCCGCCGGAGAAGACGTCGCCCATCTGGCGGACCGGCACCCGCTCGGCGCGCAGCACCGCGTCCGGCTTGAGGATCTCGACGGCCACACCGCGCGGCTGGAGCGCGGCGTCCACGCCGCGCAGCAGCAGCGACATGCCGTCGCGGCGCAGGTCGGAGTTCTTCCGCACGGCGGAGCGGGTCGCCTCGTCGATGACCTCGCCGAGCCGCTCGGCGAGCATCGCCTGGTCCGGGTCCTCGAAGCGGATCCGCAGGAACTCCTGGCCCGACCACTCCCCGAGCCCTTCGGGGAGCCGGGAGAGCCGCTGGGCCGAGCGCAGGGTCGTCAGGGACGACTCGACCAGGCCGCGCAGCCGGTCCACGATGCTGTCCCGGTTGCGCTCCAGCTGGGCCAGCTCGTCGGTCAGGACGCGCAGCCGGGGCGCGAACGCCTCGGCCCACGCCGCGGCGTGCTCCGGCAGCGCGGCCGCGGGCAGCTCGCGGATCTGCTGCCGGGCGGGGGTGCGCACCTGCTCGTAGCGGGTCGCGTTGGCATGCCGTACGAGCACGTCGCTCGCCTCCCGGACGGCGGCCTCGGCCGCCGACAGGTCGCCCGCGCAGCCGCGCAGCGAGCGGCGGGTCTCGGCGGCCGCCTGCCGGGCCTCCGCGAGGCTCCCGGCGTACGCGTCGGGCTGCGCAGATGTTCCATCGGCCGCGTCCTGGTGGTCGCGGAGCAGGTCCCGTAGCAGCGCGGCGGTCTCCTCGAAGCCGCCCGTCGCGTCCTCGGCGGCGCGGTGGGCGCGCAGCAGCTCGCTGTGGGTGGTGCGGGCTGTCTCCAACGCGTCCGTACGGGTGCTGAGTTCGGCGTTGGCCGTCCGCAGCAGCTCCTTGGCCTGCTCGGCGTCCTGCGGGACCATCCCCTCCGGCAGCTCGGTGTGCGCGTCGCCGTCCGCGGGCGCCAGCCGCTCCGCCTCGCCGCGCAACCGGCCCAGCTGCTCGCTCGCCGCCGACGCGCGCGACTCCATCATGTGCACCAGCGACTCGGCGCGGGCCGCGGCGGCCTGGCGGGACGGGCCGTCCGCGCCGTCGGTGCTCTCCAGCAGCTGCGCGGCGCGGGTGCGGACCTTGTTGGTGAGCCGGTCCAGCGAGGCCAGCGCGGCGCTCTCGTCGCTCTCCGCACGGGCCTGCTCGGCGCGCAGGTCGGCGCCGACCCCGACCTTCTCGTACACCTGCGAGGCCGCGCGGTACGCCTCGCGGAGCGCGGGCAGCGAGGTGGTGGACGGGGTGCCGTCCGCCACGTCGTCGGGCGCGCCCGCGATCTCGGCGCGCTCGGCGCGCAGCGCGCGGGCGGTGCGGTGCGCGTCGTCGGCCGCGCGCTGGGCCGCGCGCCGGTCCTCGTCGGCCGCGCGCGCCCGGTCCACGCACGCGGCGGCCCGCTCCTCGTACTCCGCGGCCTCGTCGGCCAGTTCACGCAGCCTGGTCTGCCACGCGGCGCGCTCCCGCAGCCGGAACGCGAGCCCCGCCAGCGCGTCGGCCGCCCGGCGGGCCCGCTGCGCCGCCTCCTGCCGCTCGTCGCGCACCCGGGCCGTCTCGCCGGCCGCCTCGTCCGCCTCCACTCGCGCCGTACGGGCCTCCGCCAGCTCCCGCTGCGCCTCCTCGGCCGCCTCACGCCCCCGCTCGGCCACCTCCGCCAGCTCCGCGAGCCGCCCCGGCGGGCAGCCCGTACGCCACGACGACAGCCGCGCCGCCAGCGCCCGGTCCCCGGCCAGCCGAGCCGCCAGCCCCCGGATGTCCTCGTCCCGCGCGGTGGCCCGCGCCCGCAGCTCGCGCCGCTCGTCGTCGGCGGCCCGCTCGTCGTGCATCGCCGGGTTCGGCGGCACCAGGAACACCCCGCCGTCCTGCGCCCCGGGCGGCGGCGTCGGCGCGAGCAGCGCGGCCGCCGTCCCGACGGCCACGGCGGAGCGCGGCAGCAGCGACGCCGTGGCAAGCGCCTCGCGGGCGCGGACATGTGAGTCGGGGTCGGTGATGACCACCCCGTCGACCAGCTCCGGCCGAGCGGCCAGCACCGCGGCGTGATCGGTGGGGTCCACGGCCTGCGCCAGATACCGCCAGCCGGGCAGCGCGGGGATGCCGTGCTCGCCCAGGTACTCCACCGTCGCCAGCACATCAGGGCTGGGCGGCAGCAGCCCGCCGTCACCGAGCGCGGCCAGGATCCGCGAGTCGTCGGCCGCGGCCGTACGCAGGTCGAACAGCTGCCGCTCGGCGGACGCGACGCTCTCGTCGAGCAACTCCCGCAGCGCGTCGGCGCTCCGATCGAGCTCCTCGGCACTCAGCGGCCCCTCCCCCCGGACCCGCCCGGCGGCGCCACGAGCCACGCCCCCGGTCGAGCCACTGGCGCCGCCCGTCACACCCTCACCCCGCCGGGCCGAAGCCGCGGCCAGATTCCCCTCCCCGCGAGCCGTCGCGCCCCTGGCTCCGCCCGCCGCGCCGCCAGCCAGGCGTACGGCGCCGCCGGTCGGGACGTCGGTCGCGGGCACCACCGCGCCGGTGGCGCCATCGGCCCAGCCCGCCGCGTCGCCGGTCGCACGCTCGGCTCCGGGCGCCGCGCTGCCGGTCGCGTCCGCGCCTTGGCCGGGCGTGGTGCCCTCACCCCGACGGGCCGCGTCGCCGGTCGGGCCCGCTTCCCCGGGAGCCGTGTCACCCTTGGCTCCGCTCGTCGCGCCCTCACCCGGCCGGGCCGAAGCCGCGGCCAGATTCCCCTCCCCGCGAGCCGTCGCGCCCCTGGCTCCGCCCGCCGCGCCGCCAGCCGGGCGTACGGCGCCGCCGGTCGGGACGTCGGTCGCGGGCACGACCACGTCCGTCGCGCCATCGGCACGGCGCGCCGCGTCGCCGGTCGCGTCCGCACCTTGGCCTGGGGTGACGCCCTCATCGCCGGTCGAGCCGCCAGGCCCGGACACCGCCACGCCGGTTGCCCCATCGGCCCGGTGCGTCGCGCCGCCGGTCGGGCTCCCCTCGCCGCGAGCCGTCGCGCCCGTCGTGGCCTCGGCTCCGCTGTCCCCGTCGGCGGGCGCGTCCCCGGCCTGATGGGCCGTAGTGCCGGGCGCGCCCTCGGCCGGCGGAGCCCCCGCGTCCGCCGCGGGCCCGTCGACGGCGGCACCCAGCCCGGCCAAGCCGGGCTCGCCGTCGGCCGGGCCGTGACCGGCCGACGCGGCGTCATCCTGACGGGCCGTAGCGGCCGTTGCGCTCTCGTCGCTGTCGGACGTGGCGGGCCCGTCGTCGCTGAGTTCGGGGGACCAGCAGTCCTCGTCCGGGGCGGCCGGGTCGGCGGTGCCCGCGCTCTCTTCGGGGGCGTTCTCCGGCTCGTTCACCTGGGCGGAGACGCCGCCGGGCGGGCGGGCTTCGGCCGGTAGGGAGCGGGTGTGGCGCCCGGGGGCGGGCTGTTCCAGTTCGTCGACGCGCATCGTCACCCGCCCGGGCGAGCCGGCCTCGGCCGCCAGCGGCCGCCCGGCGCGGGGGGCCGGGACGGACGGGGTGGCCGGGGTGGCACCGGGGAGGCCGAGGAGTTCGACGAGGCGCTGTTCGGAGCCGAGGGACTCGGCCGCCCGCCGCTCCGCGTCGTACGCCGCCTCCGCCGCGCGGGACGCGTCGGCCGCGCGGGCGGCGGCCAGCTCCGTGCGGGACTGCTCGGCGGCGGCCGCCTGGGCGGTGTCCGCGGTGCGGCGGGCCGCCTCGCGGGCGACGTCCCAGGCGGCGACGGCGGTCTTCTCCGCGTCGCTGGCGGCGAGGGCGGCGCGGGCCGGATCGGCGTCGGGGGCGGAGTCGTCCAGCCAGCCGGCGCGGACCGCCTCGGCGGTCTCCTGCTCGACCTCGGCGAGCCGCTGCCGCAGGTGCTCGGTCTCGCTGCGGGCGCGCTGGGCGGCCGTGGCGGCGGCGGTGGCGTCGCGGTGGGCGGCCTCGCCCGTCTCCTGGAGGGCGGCGGAGCGCTCCTCCTCCTCGTTGGCCAGCCGCTCGCCGTCCTCGGCCGCCGCGTGCAGGGCGCGTACGAGGTCGGCGGCGGCCTTGGCTCGGGCGGCGAGCGCGGGGGCGGCGTCCCGCTCGGCCTCGCGGATCGCGGCGGCGACGCGCGCCGAGCGGTCGGCGGCGGCGCGGTGGCGCAGCACCGTCTCGGCGGCCTGCCACGCGGAGTGCAGGGTGCGGGCGTCGTTGACCTCGCGGCGCTGCGCGGCCGCGCCCTTCTCCGCGGCGGCCAGCGCCAACGAGGCGTGCCGGTAGGCGATTTCCGCGGCGACCAGGGAGCTGCGCCCGCGCGCCTCCTCCGCCTCGGTGACGGCGTGGGCCGCGGTGGCGACCTGCTGGGCGAGTTCGGCGGCGCGCTCGCGCTCCTCGGCGCCGCGCCCGGACAGCCGCCGGGCGAGCGTACGGGTGCGGCGCTCGGCGCCCGCGTGCACCCCGCGGGCCTGCTCGCGCCGCTCCCCCGCGTCCGCGATGCGCGACAGCAGATCCAGCGAACCGGCCGTGAAGTCGCGCTCGGCGGTCAGCTCCGCGCGGCGGCCCAGCTTGTGGGCGAAGCCGTGCACGAGGTCGGCGAGCCCGTCCGTGTCACGGGTGTCGGTGACGGCGCGCAGCAGCAGATCGGTGAAGTCGGAGTCGTTCTTGACGGCGAACAGGCCGGCGGCCTCGCCCTCGTCGGCGTTCATCTCCCGCTGGTAGCGGAAGAGTTCGGGGTCGAGCCCGAGCTCGCCGAGGTGCTCGTTCCAGCGCTCGTGGATCTCCACCCAGGTCACGTCGAGGTGCGGATAGGCCTTGTCCGCCTCGGTGATCGCGTCACGGAAGCCCTTCATGGTGCGGCGGCGGCCGCGGGCCGTGGAGCCGCCCTCGACGATGGGCCGCACCGCCGCGGACTCCGCGACGGGCAGGGAGTCGAGGCTCAGCCCCGGCCCGGGGCGGAAGGAGTACCACGCCTCGGCGAACTTCCGCGGGTCGTTGGACACCTGGCGGCCGCGCCACTCGCTGACCTTGCCGACGACGACGGTCTCGCCGGTGACGGTGTGCTGCCACTCCAGCGCGACATGCCCGCAGTCGTCGGCGAGCAGGAACTTGCGCAGCACGCCGGAGCTGGCGCCGCCCAGGGTGTTGCGGTGACCGGGGAGCATCACCGAGAAGATCAGCTTGAGCAGGACGGACTTGCCGCCGCCGTTCTCCAGGAAGAGCACGCCGGCGGGCGCGGGGCGGCGCGGCGGGCCGACGGGCTCCTCCTCGAAGAACTCCGCCTGGGTGGGGGCGGGGCTGGGCACCGGCTCGCCGACTCCGCGCAGGTCCAGGACGGTGTCGGCATAGCGCGCACCGGCCGGCCCGATGGAGTAGAGGCGGACCCGGGACAGCTCGTACATGGCGGCGGACTCTCGTTGTCGTGAAGGTGGTCGGTAGGTGCGGGTGGTTGGGTGGGGGCGGGGTGCCCAGGTCGGGTCAGGTGGCGTGGAAGGGCAGGCCCGCGTCGGCGGCCAGGTCCAGGTCGTCGCCTTCGTCCGGCGGCAGCAGGGTCGCGCCGCCGTCGCTCATGGGCACCACGCCCAGTTCGAGCAGCTCGGCCATGGCGGCGCTGCCCGCCATGTCGCGGACCTGGAGCTGGTAGCGGGCGGTGGTGCGGTACGCGCCTCCGGCGTCGTCCCCGGTGCGCTGGAGAAAGCCGGAGTCGACGAGGAAGGCGACGGCCTTGCCGACGATGCCGGTCGTCGAACCGGCCAGCCGCCGCGCGTCCTTGGTGGCGCCGGTGGCGCTGCGCCGCGCGTACACCCGCCAGGCCGCCTCCAGGCCGGGGGCGTCGGTGGTCGGGTCGGTGTTCTCCCCCTGCTCCTCGGCCCGCTCCTCCAGGCGGCGGCAGGCCTGTCGTACGAAGGCGTCGATGCCGTTGACCGTGACGCGCCCGATGTAGCCGTCGTCGGCGAGGTCCTCGGGGCGGGGGAAGGCCATGGCGGCGACGACGAGATGGGCGAGGCCGTGCAGGAAGCGGTCGGCGGAGTCGGTCGAGGCGCGGCGGGCGTAGTCGCCCATGCGGACGGCGAAGACGGAGTCCTCGGCGGCGGCCAGGGCCATCCCGGCCCGGGTGGAGACCTCGAGCACGATCAGCCCGAGGCCGGCGGCCACCGCGTCGGCCAGCCGCGCGAACGCCGGGTCGTCGCGGTGGCGGCGCAGCAGCTCGGCGTACTCGACGTCACGGGCGGGCAGCAGCTTGGGCTGGAGCCCGAAGGCGACCAGACGCGCGGCGTCGGCCGCGTCGGCGGGGGTGAGGGGTGCGCCCGCCGCCGCGCCCGCACCACCACCTGACGCGCTCGCTGCCCCCGGGGCGCCCGGGGCGCCCGGGGCGCCCGGGGCCGACGGCATCAGGTCAGGCTGGGCGGCGTCTGCGGGGTCGTACTCGGTCACGGGTGAAGCTCCTTGGGGGCGGCGGGCCGGCGGGCTGCGGCGGGCCGGCGGGCGTCAGCGGGCCGGCGGTCCGGGGCGGTCTCGCGGGCCGGGGCCGGGCCGCCGTATCGGCACAACACGCGCATTACGCCACCTCCGCGCGGTCCGCCGCCATCCCGGCCGCGTCCAGCATCGCCATGCCCACGATCAGATCCGCGCCGCCGAACTCCGGGTCGTCCAGATCGGTGCCGTCGTCGACGGCGAACAGCAGCCGCTCCTCCCCCTGGCGGTAGGCGGTGCCGACGGGCGGGCTCGCCGCGTGCACGGCCAACAGGGCAATCAGGTACGGGAGTTCGGGGTCCCGGCGGCGGGCCTCGGCCAGGAGGCCGGAGAGCCTGCGGGGGGCGTCGGCCGGGAGGTCCAGCAGCTGCATGGCGGTCGCCAGCTGCTCCTCGCTGAAGCGGCTGTCGTCGGGGGTGGCGATCAGGTCCGGCTCGGGCATCTCCGCGCCCAGGTGCTCGCGCTCGACGGGCGGGGTCAGCAGCATGTCCACCAGGTCGCCGACGCGCACGGACGTCGGGGTGCGCAGCCCCGTGCCGCGGGCGAAGAAGGCGTCGGTGACGCGGAGGGCGCGGTCCACGGGGAGCGGCAGCACGGGCGCGAGGAGCTGCCCGTACAGGTCGAGCCCGGCGCGCGCGGCCGGTGTGGCGAAGGCCTGGCGGTCCTGCTCGGCGCGGAACAGCGGTCCGGCCTCCAGCAGCCGGGACTGAAGCTGGGTGTGGCGGCGGATGCAGTCCTTCACTATGTCGACGAGCTCGGCGGCGCGGCGCTTGTTCTCGGCGCTCTCCGCCTCGTCGCGGGCCTTGCGGATATTGGTCAGGATCGCGTTCTCATGGCGGTAGCGGTCGGCGACGTGGTCCAGGGCCTCGCTGATCAGGTCGGGGACCGTGCTCAGCCAGTCGACGGCGCGGACGTTGCGCCGGGTGGCGTCCAGGGTCCGGCGCAGCGTCTCGGAGTACTGCACGGTGCGGTAGCGGGCCTGCTCGGCGGCGAGTTGGGCGTCGGCGAGGCGGCCGCGGCTGACCAGCACCTCCAGCTTCACCTCGGCGGCGATCTGGGCGCTGGTCACGTCCGTGTCGAGCGCGCCGACCAGGACGTTGACCGCCTCGTCGGTGGTGCGCAGATAGACGCTGCCGCCGGGCCCCGGCACCTCTTCGACGAGCTTGAAGTCGTAGTCGCGGCGCACATAGACGCCGTCGGGGCCGAACGTGCCGTACACCGCGCGGAAGCCGCGGTCCACACTGCCGACGTTGATCAGGTTTTCCAGCACCCAGCGGGCGACGCGCTCGTGCTCGGTGGCGGGCCGCTCCGGGGCCTGGGCGGCGACGCGGGGCAGCAGCCTGGCCACTATCTGGTCGTGGTCGGCGCCGGTGTCGAAGTCCATGTTGAGCGTGACCAGGTCGATGGCGGCGAGGGCGACCTCCGCCATCGCGTACACCGAGTACTCACCCGCCAGGCTGCCCTTGCGCGCGTCGAGGTCGTGGAGCGGCGCGGTGCAGGCGAGCGCGCGGAGCCGCCGGGCCAGGCCTTCGTCGGCGGCCGGGCCCGGGGCCGGGCGCGCTGCCCCGGCGTACCCGTTGAGCTGGGGCGCGGCCGCCCCGGGCGGTGGAGAAGTCACGTCGCACAGATTAGGCGCTCCCACCGACAACGGACGAAACGGCGCGGAGCGGCCGAGCGCGTCGACCGAACCGTCAGTCTAAGGCCTGTGCCGGACCGGCTCGGGCGGGCCGTTCAATGGGTGGCCCCCTCGGGGACGCGGAGGTCTTCGCGGGTGGTCACCGCCGTGGTGACGATGGCCCGCAGGGCGTGCGCCACCGTGTCGGCGGGCAGCGAGGGCTCGGCCCGGTCCACGACCTGTTCGGGGGCGTACGGGACATGGACGAATCCGCCGCGCAGGGCGGGCCTGCGGGTGGCTATCAGATGGGCGAGCCCGTAGAAGACGTGGTTGCAGACGAAGGTTCCGGCCGTCTGGGACACGGAGGCGGGAATTCCGGCCGCCCGCACCGCCGCGACGCAGGCCTTGACGGGCAGGGCGGCGAAGTAGGCGGCGGGGCCGCCCGGGACCACCGGCTCGTCGACGGGCCGCCGGCCGGCGTTGTCGGGGATCCGGGCGTCGTCGACGTTGACCGCGACGCGCTCGACGCTGATGCCGGTGCGGCCCCCGGCCTGCCCGACGCACAGCACCAGGTCGGGGTCGGCCGCCTCCACCGCGGCGGCCAGCTCCTCGAGCGCCGTGCCGAAGACGCAGCTCAGCCGGGCGGTGGTGACCTGGATGCCGGGCGGGGGCCCGGCTGCGACCAGCGAGACGGCCTGCCAGGACGGGTTGACGTCCTCGCCGCCGAAGGGCTCGAAGCCGGTGAGGAGCACACGGGTCACAGGGATCACTGGGGTCATTCGGGCCCCCTCAGAAGGCGAAGAGCGAGATGATGACGATGTTGCAGGCCAGCAGCGCCCCGGCGGTGGGGATCTGGGCCTTGATGGGCCCGTACTGGTCCTTCAGTTCGAGCAGCGCGGCGGGGACGATGTTGTAGTTGGCGGCCATGGGCGTCACCAGGGTTCCGCAGAAGCCGGCCAGCATTCCGACGGCGAGGACGACCGCCGGTTCGCCGTGCAGCTGCTGGATGAGCACGGGCCAGCCGACGGCGGCGGTCATCACGGGGAACGCGGCGAAGGCGTTGCCCATGATCGTGGTGAACACGGCCATGCCGACGCAGTAGACGGCCACGGCCACGTACTTCTGACCGTCCGGCAGCAGTTGTTCGGTGATCTTGCCGACCTGGGTGCCGACCCCGGCCACCTGGAAGATCGAGCCGAGCACGGCCAGCAGCTGGGGCAGCAGCAGCGCCCAGCCCATGGACTCCAGCAGACCGCGCCCGGCGTGCAGCGACACGGCGGGGTTGCGCTCGCGGACCACGAACATGGCGACCGCGAGCCCGGCGACGGCGCCGAATCCGAGGCCGAGGACGGTCTCGCTGCCCGGCTCGAGCACCGGCTCGCCGCCCACGTGCCAGTGCTTGAGGGCGGAGGCGCAGACGACCGCGACGAGCGGGATGGTGAGCGCGGGGATGAACAGCCTGCCGCGCAGCCGCGCGGCCAGGGCGGTGCGCTGCTCGGCGGTGGTGGTGCGCGGGGTGCCGCGCCCGGTGCGGCCGAAGCCGGCCAGGCAGACCATGGCCAGCACGGCGACCCCCAGCGGCTCGGCCGGGGCCTGCTCGCGGACCACCCAGGTGCTGTAGAGGAAGCACGCGCCCAGCAGGCCCCAGAAGGCCGCGGAGCCGAGGCGCTTGGGGTTGCTGCGGTCGACCGTCATCTGTGCGGCCATGGCGAGGAAGACGGCGCCGACCAGCCAGTAGAACCACTCGACCTTGATCACTTCGCGTCCTCCTGGGTGCGGTCGCCGGGCGCGGCGGAGCGGGCGGCCGCGGCCGTCAGTTCGCGGTCCAGGGTGCGGTCCAGGCGCAGCAGCCGGGCGCCGTGGATGAGGAAGGCGCACACGGCGGTCGGGATGGCCCACAGGGCCAGCTGAAGCGGCTCGAGGTGGGTGTCGTAGGTGGTGTTGACGAAGCCGGTGATGAGCAGGATCGAGCCGATGGCGAGGAAGCAGTCCTCGCCGAAGAACAGTCCGACGGTGTCGGCGCTCGCGGCGTACGAGCGGACGCGCTCGCGCATCCGCTCGGGCAGCGGGCCGTGGCGGCGCTCGGCGGCCCCCTCGGCCATCGGCGCGACCATGGGCCGCACGCTCTGCGCGGGCCCGCCGATGCTGGTGAGGCCGAAGGCCGCGGTGAGCTGGCGGAGCCCCAGGTAGAGGGCGAGGAAGCGGCCGGCGGTGAGCTTGCCGAGCCGGCCGATGAGGGTGCGGGCCTGTTCCTGGAGTCCGTTGCGCTCCAGGAGGCCGATGACCGGGAGGGTGATGACGAAGATCGTCACCGCGCGGCTGGAGGCGAAGCCGTTGCCGAAGGCCGCGAGAACCTCCCGGGGCGAGAGCTCGCCCAGCAGCCCGGTGACGATGCCGGAGACTCCCACCACCAGTAACGGATTGCGGCGGGTGGCGAATCCGAGGACCACCACCAGGACTCCGAGAAGAACGATCATTGGTCCCGCCTTCCGTGAGCAGGACCTCACGGAAGCCGTGAGGAAGAGTGCATCGGAGGCTAGAGGATCGTTGAACGATCCGACAAGCGCCCGGATCGTTTACGGCTCGGAAACCCGCTGGGCGTAGGCCTCGGCCAACTGGAGCCGGGAGTCGTTGAGATAGGCGGCGAGCAGCCGCTCGGCCTCGGGGGCGTCCCCGGACTGGAGCACCTCCAGGATGTGCCGGTTGCGGATCAGATAGGGCGCGTGGAAGCGGCGCGGGTCGTCCATGACGTGGAAGACGAGGCGGAGTTCGGCCAGTACGCCGCGCATCAGCTCATCCGCGCGCGGGCTGCCCGCGAGGGCCACGATCCCCTGGTGGAAGCGGATGTTGGCGGTGGACAGGTCCCGCCAGGCCCGCTCCCGCGCGGCGTGCTCCCCCGCCACGACGGCCGACTCGACCGCTTCCAGCGGGTACGGCGGCGCCCCGAGGCCGCGTACCGCGCCGCACTCCACCATCGTGCGCACCCGGAAGATGTCGGTCAGGTCGTCCACCGTCACCACGCGCACGAACACGCCGCGGTTGAGCTGGTGCACCAGCAGCCGCTCGTGGGTGAGCAGCCGGTACGCCTCCCTGAGGGTGTTGCGCGAGACGCCGAGCGACGCTTTGACGCTGTCCTCGGACAGCCGGGTGCCGGGCGGGAAGAACCCTTCGGCGATGCGGTCGCGCAGGACGTCCGCGACGCGCTCGGCGGTGCTCGTCCGCCCCAGCAGCGCCCGGTCGCCCTCCAGCCCGGCCAGCCCGGCCAGCCCGTCCGGCCCGGCCGGCGCGGAGGTCTCCACAATCAGCCGTTCCGCCCCGTCTCTCACCCTTGTTCCCCTTCGCTGCTCCTGAATCCCGTATGGCGAGAAGTCAATCCCAGAACCCGCACCGGAACAACATTCTTCTTGTCGGATCGTTCAACGATCCCCTACCTTGTCATGTCATGGCGGACCTCACCATCGATCTCAACGCCGACCTCGGCGAGGGCTTCGGCCGCTGGCAGCTCACCGACGACGACGCCCTGCTGTCCGTCGTCACCAGCGCCAACGTGGCCTGTGGCTACCACGCCGGCGACCCCTCGACCATGCGCCGGGTGTGCGAGCTGGCCGCCGAGCGCGGTGTGCGCATCGGCGCCCAGGTCTCCTACCGGGACCTGGCCGGCTTCGGGCGCCGCACCATGGATGTGCCGCCGCGCGAGCTGACCGACGAGATCGCCTACCAGATCGGCGCGCTGCGGGTGTTCGCCCGGTCCGCGGGGGCGGACGTGGTCTACGTCAAGCCGCACGGCGCGCTGTACAACCGCTGCGTATACGACGCGGCGCAGGCCGCCGCCGTCGTCGAGGGCGTGCTGCTGGCCGCCGACGCCGACGCCCCGCTGCCCGTCCTGGGGCTCCCCGGCTCCCGGCTGCACGAGGCGGCCGGCGCGGCCGGACTGCCGGTGGTGAGCGAGGGCTTCGCCGACCGCGCCTACACCGCGGCCGGGACGCTGGTCCCGCGCGGCGAGCCCGGCGCCGTGATCGCCGACCCGGGCACCGTGGTCAAGCGCTCCCTCAACTTCGCCCGCGACAGGTCGGTGACCTCGATCGACGGCGAGCCCGTCGAGGTGGACGTGCGGTCCCTGTGCGTACACGGCGACACCCCCGGGGCCGCCGACATCGCCCGCCGGGTCCGGGCCGAACTGGAGTCCGCGGGCGTGCGCGTGGAGCCGTTCGCATGACCGGCCCCGGCGGACCGGTCCGGGTGCGCGGGCTGCCGGTCGGGGACCACGCGCTGCTCCTGGAAGTGGACACCGGCGAGGCCGCCCTGGCCCTGCACGCCGAACTGCTGCGCCGCTCCGAGGCCCGGACGCTGCCCGCGGTGCGGGAGATCGTGCCCGCCGCGCGCACGGTGCTGCTGGACGGGGTGGCCGACCCGCGCCGCCTCGCGGCCGAGGTGGCGCGGTGGGACATCCCGCCGCCGGCCGACGGCCACGGCGCCACCGTCGAGATCCCGGTGCGCTACGACGGCCCGGACCTGGCCGATGTCGCCGAGCTGTGGGGGGTCGCCCCGCAGGAGGTCGCGCGCATCCACTCGGGCACCGAATTCCGCGTCGCCTTCTGCGGCTTCGCCCCCGGCTTCGGCTATCTGACCGGCCTGCCCGAGCGCTGCCGGGTGCCGCGCCGCGCCACCCCGAGGACCAGGGTCCCGGCCGGTTCGGTCGCCCTCGCGGGCCCGTACACCGGCGTCTATCCGCGCTCCTCCCCCGGCGGCTGGCAGCTGATCGGCACCGCGGACGCGGTGCTGTGGGACACCGTGCGCGACCCGGCCGCGCTGCTGTCCCCCGGCACGCGCGTGCGGTTCGTACCGCAACAGCCCCTACGAGAGGAGAGCTCCGCATGACGGACAGCGCCTTCGTCGTGGTGCGGGCCGGCGCGCTGACCACCGTCCAGGACCTCGGCCGGGCCGGCCACGCCCACCTCGGAGTGGTGCGCTCCGGGGCGCTCGACGAGCCCGCCCTGCGGCTCGCCAACCGCCTGGTGGGCAACCCCGAGGGGGCCGCGGCCCTGGAGACCACGCTCACCGGCTGCGCGGTACGGCTCCGCCGCGCGGCGACGGTGGCGGTCGTGGGCGCGCCCTGCCCGGTCACCGTGGACGGCCGCCCGGCCGCGTGGGGCGCGCCCGTGCGCGTACGGGCGGGCGCGCTGGTGGAGTTGGCGGCGGCCACCCATGGCGTGCGCGGCTATCTGGCGTTCGACGGCGGCGTGGCGGCCGAGCCGGTGCTCGGCAGCCGTTCCACGGATGTGCTCTCCGGTCTCGGTCCGCCCCCGCTCGCCGACGGCGCGGTGCTGCGGCTGGGCGCGCCGTACGGCCCGGCGCCCGCGGTGGGCGCCGCGTTCTGCCCGGCGCCGCCGCGCGAGCTGGTGCTGCCGGTCGTACTCGGCCCGCGCGACGACTGGTTCACGCCCCGGGCACTGCGCACCCTGGCCACCGGCGCGTTCCGGGTGTCGGCCGCGAGCAACCGGATCGGGCTGCGCACCGAGGGCCCCGCGCTGGAGCGCGCGAGGGACGGCGAGCTGCCCAGCGAGGGCATGGCCCTGGGCGCGCTCCAGGTGCCGCCGGACGGCCTCCCGGTGCTGTTCCTGGCCGACCATCCGACGACCGGCGGCTACCCGGTCGTCGGCGTCGTCCCCGAACCCCATCTGGCCGCAGCCGCCCAGGCCGTCCCGGGCACCGCGGTGCGCTTCGTACCGCGGAGGCCCCGGTAGAGGCCCGGGAGGCCCGGTAGCGGAGACCGGAGGCCGGGCCGGTGTCCTGAGTCAGAGCTTCGCCGACGCCGAGGACGCGGAGCAGTCGAGGCTCTTCAGGTCCACCGCGTCGGCCATGGCCTGCATACCCTTGTCGTTCGGGTGCAGATGGTCGCCGCCGTCGAAGAACGGCAGGATGCGCTCGTGGTCGTACGGACTGCGCAGGGCCCGGTCGAAGTCGGTGACCGCGTCGAACACACCGCTGTCCCGAATGAACGCGTTGACCTCCTGACGCACGGCCTCGGCCTCCGGATCCCACTCCGACCAGCCCTTGAACGGCCCGACCGTAGCGCCTACCACGCGCTTCCCGGCCGCGTGCGCCCGCCGGACGATCTCCCGGTAGCCGGCGATCATGTCCTCGGCGGTCACGCCGGTGTGCGCCTTGATGTCGTTGACGCCCTCGAAGAGGAACACCGTGCACACGCCGGGGTGGGACAGCACGTCCCGGTCGAGCCGGTGCAGTGCGCTCTGCCCGGCGCCGTCGGCCAGCACCTTGTTGCCGGAGATCCCCTCGTTGGCCACGCCCTTGATCGTCGTGGTGGTGGATTGCCGGAGCCGGCGCGCGAGGTAGTCGGGCCAGCGGCGGTTGAGGTCCGTGCTGGACTGCCAGCCGTCGGTGATCGAGTCGCCGAGGGCCACCACGGCTCCCGTTCCCGGGGACGCCCGGACCGTCACGGCGTCCAGGTAGAACCAGGAGCCGATGGTGCCGCCCCAGTTCGCCGGGGAGTCCTCGGCGGTGTGATCGCCCTGGGAGACATACGAGGTCTGCATGCTCATGCCGTGTCCGGTCGCCGGGCCGGCCGCGTCCGGGCTGTGCACGCTGATCACCAGGTTGGTCCCGGCGGCCACCCGGCCCGGCAGCGGGTCGCTGGTGACGGTCGCACCGGCCGGGACCGTAACGGACCGCGCGCCGCCGAACATCAGCTGCTGGTTGCTGCCGCGCACCAGGCCGGCCCCGACCGCCTGGACGCCCGCGTAGACGCTGTCGAAGGTCACCGGCCGGTCCCCGAAGGCATTGGAGAGCCTGACGCGCAGGTCACTCCCGCCGACGCTGGTGTGGACGACGAGCCGGTACGCGCGGTCCGGCACGCCCTCCCCCAAGCGGTCGGCGCTGGCTCCCCAGGTCACGACCTCGCTCCCGGCCGGCGCGGTCCGGGCCGTCGCCGGGACGGCCTGAACGGCCAGGGCGGCGACCGCCAGGGCCACCAGCACGCACCCCCGGCCCCGTCGGGCCCTCATCGGGTGAACCCCTTCAGCGTGACCGACTCCCCCGGCGCCAGCGTCACCGGCCGCGACGCCCCGCCGAACACCACCGTGGTGGTACGGCCGCCGACGCTGCGGACGCGTACCTCGGTCGGTGTGCCCTCCCGCCAGCGCAGGTCCACCACGAACCCGCCGCGCACCGGCACGCCGGCGACCGAGCCGGACGCGGCCCAGGCGCCGGGAAGCGCCGGCAGCAGCTCGATGTGTCCGGGGCGCGAGTACAGCAGCATCTCGATCATCGCGGCCGGTGTGCCGAAGTTGGCGTCGATCTGGAAGATGCCGCGTCCCCGCTCGACCTCGTAGATGTCGAACAGGTTGAACGCCGTGCCGTTGCTTCCGTCGGACGACGGAAGCAGGTTGTCGGCGACGAGCTGGTAGGCCTTGTCCGCGTTCTTCAGGCGCGCCCAGCACAGCGCCCGCCAGGCGTTCGCCCAGCCGAAGCTCTTCGTCCCGCGCGCGGTGAGCAGCGCGCGGGCGCCGTCGACGATCTCCTTCGGGGTGGAGCCGTCTGGGCGGATGCGGTCGCCGGGGAAGAGACCGACGAGCGGCGAGAGGTGGCGGTGGGTGGTCTCGCCGAGGTTGTCCGGCGACATCCACTCCTCCAGCCAGCCCGTCGTCGGGCTCACCCGCGGCAGGTACAGCCGGTCCCGCAGACCGGTGACGGTCCGCGCGTAGCCGGCGTCCTTGCCGAGTACGGCGGCCGCCTCGGCGTAGTTGCCGAACAGCGCCCACACCAGCTCCTGGGCGTAGGTGATGCCCTTGGCGTCCAGCGGGCCGTGCTCGGGCGACCAGTCGCTGTCGGCGATCAGCACCTCGCCCGAGCCGTCCGGCGCGGCGATGGTGAGCAGCCGGGCCTCCCAGAACGCGCAGGCGCCCTTGAGCAGCGGGTAGATCTTCGCCAGGTATCCCCGCGACCCGCTGTACTCGTAGTGCTCGTACAGGGTGTTGCCCAGCCAGGCGTTGCCCGCGGGATGCCACCACCAGCCGCCCCCGCCGTAGGGGTTGGTGGAGATGGCGACCGTCCAGCCCGCGACCTTCCCGGTGGAGTTGCGGTACCGGTTGCGCGGGTCGTTGAACAGGCGGCGGGTCAGGTCGGTCCACGCGGGCAGCTGGGCGAGGCAGTAGTCCGCGTAGGCGTCGAAGCACTGCGACAGGCCCGCCCGGTCGGCCATCCAGTAGTTCATCTGGATGTTGATGTCGGTGTGGTAGTCGCCCATCCAGTCCGGGTCGTTGCCGTCCAGCCACAGGCCCTGCAAGCCCAGCGGGAGGCTGCCGCGCGAGCCGGAGATCATCAGGTAGCGGCCGTACTGGAGGTACTGCGCCTCCAGCTCCGGGTCGGGGGCGCCGTCGCGGGCCCGTGCCGTGAGCCTCCCCCAGGTGTCCAGGGAGCGTTGCGCGTCGGTCGACGTGCCGAGCGAGAGGCTCAGCTGCTCGTACAGCGGGCGGTAGTCGGCGACATGGGTGCGCAGCAGGGTGCCGGCCGGGTGCCGGGCCGCGGCGGCGACCTTGGTGCGGGCCAGCGCCTCGGGGTCGAGGGCGGGGTCGCGGTACCCGCTGTCGGCGTCGGGCGCGTAGTTCGTGCCGCCGCTGAGGACGACGGTGAGGTCCGTGCAGCCGGAGAACTCGATGCGCCGCCCGTTCACCCGGACCCGGCCGCCGCTGCCGTACGCCTTGACCGCGGCCCCGTAGCGCAGGCCGTTGGGCAGCGTGGCGCCGAAGGACTCGGCCCCGGCCGGCTCCTCGCCGTGCGTGCCCTCCAGGGTGACGGTGCCGGTGTGGCGGCCGCCGCCGCTCTGGGTGAAGTGCAGGACGATCGCGTCGTCGGGGCGGCTGGCGAAGACCTGCCGGCGGTAGGTCACGCCGGAGCGGACGTAGCTGGTGGTGACCAGGCCCTGGGCGAGATCGAGGGTGCGGCGGTAGCCGTTCACGCCGGACAGGTCGTGGTCGGGGAGGTCCACCGTGAGCCGGGCCAGCAGGGTGAAGGAGCCGAAGTCGGCGCGGCCGTACGGGAACTGGCCGTCGCTGTCGAGCGTGTCGTTGAGGCCGCCGGTCCACATCGTGGCGTCGGTGACGAGGAGCAGTTCACGGCCGGGGTCGTTGCTCGCGAGGGCGCCGAGGCGGCCGTTGCCGACCGGCAGGCCCTGCTCGATCAGGGAGTGCTCGTCGCCGGGGGCCCGCCACCAGAGCTGGTCGTGCGGGCTGCTCGGTGCGGGCGCGGTCGCGGGGCGCCGGGGTTCGGCGGAGGCGGTGAACGCGGGCAGAGCGCCGAGGGCGGCGGTGAGACCGGCCGTCGCGGCGAGCGACAGCACGGACCGTCTGCTGGGATCGGTCGGGACGGTTCGTCCGCTGGGGTCCGTCGGGTGAGAGGGCATGGCGGCTCCAGAAGTCTGAGCGGGGCCCGGCCGCCCGGCCGGGCCCCGGGGGGTCAGGAGGACTTCGGTACGTCGATCCGGTCGATGTCCGGCGCGTAGCCGGAACCGCTGTCGAAGGTGACGGTGTTGGCACCGGCCTTGAGGCTCACCGGGACGTGGACGGTGTTGACCGTGGACCAGTCGCCGGTGGAGGGGAACTTGTGGCTGGTGGAGCCGTTGCCGTTGGCGGAGACCAGGGCGGAGCGGGCGTCACCGCTGATGTAGGAGACCTTGATCTGGTAGGTGCCGGCCTTGGCGACGACGACGTCGTTGAAGGTCAGCCGACCGCCCTGGTAGAGGTTGCCGACCTTCTTGCCGCCGGAGCAGGCGGAGCAGTCGCCGACGGACGCGTTGCCGGCGTGGGTGTTGGCGGGGTCCTCGGCCTCGGCGCCGGACCAGGTGACGGCCTGGCCGCGCGGGGTGACCTTGAACAGGCGGGAGCCATGGGCGGGCAGGGCCTGGGTGATCCGGTCCCGGTAGGTGCCGAGGTTCTCGTGGTTCCACAGGTCGCGCACCGCGGCCTTGCCGGTGAAGCCGAGCGTGGAGAAGTCGGCGGTCACCGCGGCGGGCGCGTCGGCGAGGTTGAACAGGGCGACGGTGAAGGTGCCGTCGGGGTTCTTCGCGGCCCACACCTGCTGCCGGTCGGAGGGGGTGACGGGCACGGCGGGCGGGGCGTCGCTCTGGTCGACGGCGATGACCTCGGTGTTGGTCAGCAGGGACAGGCCGTAGGAGTCCAGCCGGGTGAGGTCGTCACCCGTGTACAGCGGGGACTTGGAGATGGCCCAAAGGGTGGCATAGGACTGCCGCTCGGCCTTGGTCAGGCCGTCCATCGCACCGTTGCCGACGTTGAGGGAGTCGAGGTCGTTCCAGCCGCCGGGGCCGGCGTGCCGGGCCCAGGCCGGGGCGTCGTCGAACCGGTCGTCGACGGAGTTCTCCCAGCTGACCAGGGTGTTGCAGTAGCACTCGACGTCGGTGTCGATGCGCCAGCCGTGGGAGTACTTCTTCCAGTCGGCGAGGTGCCCGTAGTCCAGGGACCAGGAGATCTCCAGGTGGATCGGCCGGCCGGTGGCCGCGATGGCCTGCTGCCAGGCGGCGACGTCGGCGACGTTGTCGTAGTTCTCGCCGCTCTTGAAGGAACCGGGGCCGACGCCGTCGAGCTTGAGGAAGTCGTAGCCCCAGTCGGCGAACAGCTGCGCCTGGGAGTCGATGTACTTCTGGGCGCAGGGCTTGGCGAAGTCGAGCTTGTAGGCGCTGTCCCAGCCGTTGGTGGTGCGCAGGTCGGCGTAGACGAGGTCGGCGGTGGTGCAGCCGGGCGCGTTCCAGATGGGCGCGTCGCCTTTGTCGTACGCCTCCTTCTCCAGGCCGACCGGCAGATAGATGCCCGCCTTGAGGCCCTTGGCGTGGATGTGGTCGGCGACGGCCTTCATCCCGCGGGGGAAGCGGACCGGGTCGGCCTGCTGGCGGGCGTATTGGTCGAAGTGCGGCGTCCAGGCCTTGTCACGCCACCAGCCCGCGTCGATGTTGACGTATTCGTAGCCGTACTTCTTCAGCTTCGCGGCGAGCGCGTCGGTCTGCTTCAGGACGTTGGCCTCGGTGAGGTAGCTGTAGTCGCCGTCCGGGTTGAGCCCGGGGTACTTGGACGACTGCATGCTCCAGCTCGTCCAGCCCATGTAGGGCTTGGCGGCGGGCGTCGGCGCGGCGGTGTCCGCCTGGGCCGGCGGCACGGCGGCCAGGGCCCCCACGGCCATGGCGAGGACCGCCAGGAACCTCGGGGCGCGCGTGCGCAGCACGGAGTACGAGGGTGACCGCATGGGTCGTACCTCCTGGGGATGGGGATGCGACGGGGGGGTGGTGCGCGGGGCGGCTCAGCCCTTGCCCGAGCCGATGGTGAGGCCGCTGATGAACTGGCGCTGGAGCGCGAAGTAGACCAGCAGGGTGGGGATCGCGGTCAGCAGGGCGCCGGCCGCGATCAGGTTCGGGTTGGTGAAGTACTGGCCCTGGAGGTTGGCCAGCGCCGAGGTGATGGGCCGCTTGTCGCCGGTCTCGATGAGGGTGAGCGGCCAGAAGAAGTCGTTGTAGATCCAGATCGACTCCAGCGTCGCCAGCGCGGCGAAGGCCGGGCGGCACAGCGGCAGGATGACCTGGAAGAACTGGCGCCACACCTGCGCGCCGTCCACGACGGCGGCCTCGGAGATCTCCTTGGGGATCGTCTTCATGTAGTTGCTGAGGACGAACGTGCAGAAGCCGCACTGGTAGGCGATGTGGATGGCGATGACGCCCCAGGCCGAGTTGTACAGCAGAAGGGAGTCGCTCATCCACGGTGGGAGCGGGATCAGCAGGTACAGCCGGTACAGCGGGGTGATGAGCACCTGGGCGGGCAGCAGGTTGCCCGCGGTGAACAGCATCAGCAGCGCCAGGTTGAAGCGGAAGCCGAAACGGGAGACGAAGAAGGCGACGGCCGCGGAGAACAGCAGGGTGCCCAGCACCGAGGGGACGGTGATGAGGAGCGAGTTGAGGAGGAAGTGCGGCATGCCGGACTGGGTCCAGGCGTCGGTGTAGTTCTCCAGGCTGACGCCGTGCGGCCAGGAGAAGTAGCCGTGCCGGGCGGTGTCGCCGTACGACCTGAAGGACGTGTAGACGGCCCAGAGCAGCGGGATCAGCCACAGCAGTGAGACGCCCGCGAGCAGCAGGTGGCGGCGGGTGTCGCGGCGGGGGCGGGCCGGCCCCGCCGGCGGTCCGGGACGGCGGGCCGCCGGCGCCCGGGTGGAGCGTCGCTCCGCGGTGGTGGTCACCGGTCCTCCTTGCGGAAGGTCTGGACGAGGAACGTGCCGATCGCGGCCAGGGAGACCAGCAGGAGGACGACCGCGAGCGCGGACCCGTAACCGACCTGGCCCGACTCGCCGATGATGTTGTCCGTGATCAGCAGGGACAGCAGTTCCATGCCCGGTTTGCTGCCGACGCCGCCGCCGAGGACGTAGACGATGTCGAAGGCGCGCAGCGACTCGATCACCGTCACGACCAGGATGATGATGTTGACCGGTTTCAGCGCCGGGAAGATGACGCGCAGGAAGGTCTGGCGGCCGTTGGCCCCGTCCAGCGCCGCGGCCTCCTTCAGCGCCGGGTCGAAGCTCTTCAGGCCGGCCAGGTAGAGGATCATGATGTAGCCGGTGTGCCGCCAGCCGGAGGCGACCAGGACGGCCCACAGGTTCAGGTCGGGGTCGCCGAGCCAGTCGATGTGGTGCCCGGCGCCGGCCGCCCCGAGGGCGCTGTTCAGCAGTCCGGTGTCGGGGTTGTAGATGATCTCCCAGATGAACCCCACGACGGCCAGGGACAGCACCATCGGCAGGAAGATCGCGGTCTGGTAGATCCTGGTGAAGCGGATCTTCTTGTCGAGCTGGTAGGCGAGGAAAATGCCGAACGGGGTCGGCAGCAGTGCGGTGAACAGCAGCCAGATCACGTTGTGCCGCACCGCGGGCCAGAACGGCGGGTAGTTGGTGAAGATCTGGTGGTAGTTGTCGAACCCGGTCCAGCGGATGTCACCGAGGTCGATGCCGTCCCAGCTGGTGAAGGACAGCGCCACCGAGGCGAGCGCGGGGAGCCAGACGAAGACCAGCAGAGCGAGGACCGGGATGCCGATGACCGCGGTCAGAAACAGGCGGTCACCGGTGCTCAGGCGGCCGGGCCGGTGCGGGGCGGAGGGCGGAGAGGACACAGTGGGGGCCTTTCCGGTCCTGGTCAGACCGTGAAGAAACGCGCGCGCTGCGACTCGATCTTCTTCAGCGTGTCGGCGCCGTCGTCGGGGTGGCCGAGCCACTGGATCAGTCCGGGCAGCAGGACGGTGGAGACGAACCCGGGGTCGCTGTCGCGGTCGGCGAACTGGCTGATGTGCCGGGCCGAGCCGATGAGCTGGGCGGACTTCTTCTGGAGCGCGTTGTACGAGGACGTGTCCGCCTTCTCGTTGACCGCGAGGTTGCTCGGGTCGACGTCCATGTACTGCTGCTCGGCCCGGGCGCTGCCCAGGAACTCCAGGAACTTCCGCGCGCCGTCCGCGTTCTTGGGCCGGCGGCTGAGCATGAACCCGTCGGTGGGCGCCTCGACGGCGTCCTGGCCGTGCGCGGCGTCGATCTCGGGGAAGGGGAAGAAGTCGATGTCGCCGCGTATCTTCTGGTCGGTGATCTGCTGGCCGACGAACAGACCGATGACGGCCATGCCGGACTTCTTGTCGAGCAGGGACTGCGCCGCGTCCTGCCAGGACCGGCCGCCGGCACTGCTCTGGTAGTAGGGGGTCAGCTCGCGCCAGAGGTCGAGGATGCGGGCGGTGCGCTTGTCGGTCCAGGAGACCTGGCCGCGCATCAGCTGCATGTGGAAGTCGTAGCCGTTGGCGCGCAGGTTCAGATAGTCGAAGGCGCCGAGGACGGACCAGCTGTCGCCGCCGCCGTAGCCGGAGGCGATCGGGGACAGGCCGTCCCGCTTCATCCGCTTGGCCAGGGCGATGAACTCGTCCCACGTGCGCGGGACCTGGTATCCGCGCTCCTCGAAGAGGCTGCGGCGGTAGAACACGGCCCACGGGTAGTTGTACAGCGGCACGAAGTAGTACTTGCCGTCCTCGCCGCGGCACAGCTGCTTGGTCGCCTCGCTGAAGCCGCCGCCGATCGTCTCCCAGACGTCGTCGATCGGGCTGCACAGCTTTTTCTTGGCGAAGTGCTGCATGCGGTACCCGGCGAACCAGGTGAAGACGTCGTCCGGGGTGCCCTGGAGGTAGCTGGTGATGCTCTTCTGGAAGGTGTCGTGGTCTACGGTGTTCGTCTTCACCTTCAGGCCGGAGTCCTTGGTGAAAGCCGAGGTCAGCGCCGCGTAGGCGGACTTGGGCGTGGCGTCGGCGCCGTTGGAGCCGAAGGTGACCGTCTTGGGGTCGGCCCCGGCCCCTCCACCGCAGGCGGTGAGGACCGGCGCCGCCAGGGCGGCCGCCCCGACGCCGAGCATGCTGCCGACGACTCTGCGGCGGCCGGGACCACGCGCAGCCAGGGGAGTGCGGCTCTGCTGCGTCATTGTTGCTCCTCGTGCGTGTCAGTTCGGGTCTGCTGTGATGAAGGACTGGATCGCGGTGGCGGCGGCGCCGCGTGCCCACTCCTCGAAGGGCAGCGGGCGGGTACGGACGTCGCACCGGGCGGCGGAGCCGAAGGCCGCGGCGGTGAAGGCTTCGCGGATCTGCTCGGCGAACAGGTCGTAGGCGGCCAGCCCCTCGCCGGAGATGATCACGCGTTCGGGGCCGAGCAGGTTGGCCACCGTGGCGATGCCCCGGCCGATCGCCTCTCCCGCCTTCGCGTAGACGGCGCGGGCGCCGGCGTCACCCCGGTGGGCCAGTTCGATGGCTTCGGCGATGTCGGCGACCTCGGCGCCGGTCACCTCACCGACCTGGGCGACGATCGCCGAGTCCGCCGCGATCGCCTCCACACAGCCGCGGTTGCCGCAGCGGCAGGGCGGGCCGGCCGGGTCCACCGTGACGTGGCCGATCTCGCCCGCGACGCCGTGGGCGCCGGCGACGACGCGGCCGTGCACCACCAGACCGCAGCCGATGCCGGCGCCGACGGTGACGACGGCGAAGTCGGACAGCCCCACGCCCTCGCCGAACCACTGCTCGGCCACGGTGAGGGCGCGTACGTCGTTGTCCACGGTGGTCGGCAACCCACAGGTCATTTCGGCGAGTTCGGCCAGCCGCAGGTCGCGCCACTCCAGGAACGGCGAGTAGCGCACGGTCCCCTCGGCCCGGTCCACGTCGCCGGAGACGGCGATGCCGAGCCCCAGGACCCGCACCCCGAAACCGTCGGCCTCGGTCAGCAGCTCCTGCACCAGCTCCGCCGCCACGGCCAGCACCTGCCCCGGCTCCCGGCCGCGCAGCGGGACGCGGCGGGCGACGCGGATGCGGCAGCACAGGTCGGCAAGCACCCCGATGATCTCGTCGCCGGTCACCTTCAGACCGATGAACAGGGCACGCCCGCCGTCGACCCGCACGAGGTTCGCCGGGCGGCCGAGCGCCGGGCGCGCCTCGTCGTTGGCGTCCTCCAGCAGATAGCCGGCCTCCAGCAGCGGGCGGACGGCCTTGGTCACGGCGGCCGGGGAGAGCCCGGCCCGCCGGGCCACGTCCAGCCGGGTGAGGGGGCCATGGGACAGGACCGTGGTGAAGGTCTGGGAGGCGGCCGGTGTGTTGACCGGGAACGCCTCGACACGGGAGATCGACGACATGGCCGGGAACCTATGACCCATAATTTCTGCTGTCAATAAAAGAAACAGAACTCTTTCGACGACCGACACTTGGCAGGTAGCGCCTTCGAAAGTCTGGTGAGCGCGAGTGGGTTGACACCCTATTGAAGGAAGCGCTTGGCTCTGCTGAGCATTTGCTGACCCTCTGATCGTGAGGTTCCATGCCGCTCATCCACCGCTCCCCGGACACCGGCGTCTGGCTGCTGACCACCCCGCGCACGTCCTACGCACTGCGGATCGACGACAGCGGCGCGCCCTGCCACCTCGCCTGGGGACCCCGGCTGACCACGACGGAGGCGGACACGCTGGCCGTGCCCGCCGGGGACCCGCCGAGCAGCTTCGAGGGCCGGCCCCCGGTGGGCGAGGAGCTGCCGGTCGACGGCGGCACCCGCTACGGTCCACCGTCGCTCCAGGTACGCCACCCCGACGGCACCCGCGGTTTCGCATGGCAGCCCATGGGACACCACGTCCTGACCGACGTGCCCGGCAGCGCCGAACTCGCCCTGGAGTTCCGCGACCGGCACAGTCCGCTGCGGGTCGCGCTGCACTACCGGGTCCGCGACGACACCGACGTGATCGAACGCTGGACCGTGCTGCACAACACCGGGCCCGAACCCCTGGAGCTGCTGCGGGCCGACTCCGCCGCCTGGACCCTGCCGCCCCTGCCCGGCTACCGGCTGAGCCACGTCACCGGCCAGTGGTCGGCCGAGACCCAACTGCGCCGCGAGCCGCTGCCGTTCGGCGAGACCGTGCTGACCAGCCGGCGCGGCATCACCAGCCACCACACCAACCCCTGGATCATGCTCGACGGCGGGACGGCCACCGAGGACCACGGCCCGGTGTGGAGCGCCGTCCTCGCCTGGAGCGGCAGCTGGCGCGTCACCATGCAGCGCACCCCGGACGGCCGTACCGGCCTCACGGGCGGCGTCGGTCACGACGGGACGTGCGTGCCGCTCGCGCCGGGGGAGGAGTTCACCACCCCTGTCTTCGCCGGCCTCTACGGCGAGGGCGGCTTCGGAGCGACGAGCCGCGCCTGGCACGCCTACATCCGGACCCATGTCCTGCCGCACCCCGCCGAACCGGCCCCCGTGCTGTACAACTCCTGGGAGGCCACCGGCTTCGACGTCGACGAGGCCGGCCAGAAGGCGCTGGCCGAGCGCGCCGCGCGGATCGGCGTCGAGCTGTACGTCGTGGACGACGGCTGGTTCGGCGCCCGCCGCAGTGACCGGGCGGGCCTCGGCGACTGGTCCCCGGCGCCCGACCGGTTCCCGGCCGGCCTCGGCCCGCTCGCACAGGCGGTGCACGGCCTCGGCATGCGGTTCGGCGTCTGGGTCGAGCCGGAGATGGTCAATCCCGACAGCGACCTGTACCGCGCGCACCCGGACTGGGTGCTGCATGTGCCGGGCCGCGAGCGCACCGAGCTGCGCAACCAGCTCGTGCTCAACTTCGCCCGCGACGACGTCGCCGACTGGGCGCACGACTGGCTGACCCGGCTCGTCGCCGACCACGGCGTCGACTTCCTCAAGTGGGACATGAACCGCGCCTTCGGCGAGGCGGGCTGGCCCGGCCGCCGCGACGGCAGCGACCGGCTGTGGACCCGGTACGTCGCCAACCTCTACGGCGTCCTCGACCGGCTCCGCGCCGCCCACCCGCACCTGCGCATCGAGACCTGTAGCGGCGGCGGGGGACGCGTCGACCTGGGCATCCTCGCCCGCACCGACCAGGCGTGGGTGTCCGACAACACCGACGCGGTGGACCGCCTGGTCATCCAGCACGGGTTCAGCCAGATCTACCCGGCGCGGGTGATGTCCGCGTGGGTGACCGACGTGCCCAACCAGCTCACCGGCCACTCGGTGCCGCTGCGCTTCCGCTTCCACGTCGCCATGGCCGGCCTGCTCGGCATCGGCGGCGACCTGACCCACTGGTCGGAGGAGGAACTCGCCGAGTCGGCCGAGCTGGTGGCGGCCTACAAGAAGGTCCGCCACCTCGTCCAGCGGGGCCGCCAGTACCGGCTCACCGAGCCGCTCGGCGAAGGGCCCACGGCCGTGCAGTACCTCGCCGACGACGCTTCGGAGCTGCTGCTGCTCGGCTACCGGCGCAGCCCGCGGTACGGCACCCCTCGCCTCCCCGTCCTCCTCCGCGACCTGGTGCCCGGCACCCGCTACCGCGACACCGTGACCGGCACGGTCCACCACGCGACCGTGCTGACGCGGTACGGCCTCGACCTCCATCTGCCGTCGGGCGGCTGGGCGAGCACGGCACTGCATCTGGTGCGGGTGCCGGACGAGGCGACTCGCCCCTAGGGCAGGCCGACCGCCTGGCCGAGCGCGGCGGCGGACCGTGCGAAGAACTCGTCGCGCGCCTCGACGATGCCGTTGAACTGGCCGAAGAGCTCAAAGCTGACCAGGCCGAACAACTGCGCCCAGGCCGCGATGAACCCCGCGAGTGCCGTGTCGGGCAGGTCGGTCCCCAGAGTCCGGGCCAGGGCCCGGGCGTCGGCCCGCACCGCCTCGGGCACCTCGGCCTCCCCGGGGACGCGCAGAGCACCCGCGGCGTGGGCCTCGCCCACGATGGCGAGCAGGGCCAGGCCCACGCGGGAGGCGGGCACGACCGTGGTCCGGGGCGCGGAGTAGCCGGGCACCGGGGAGCCGTAGATGAGGGCGTACTCGTGCGGATGGGCCAGCGCCCACTCCCGTACGGCCCGGCACACCGCGCCCCACCGCTCGATGGGCTCCTGGCCGTCCGCCTTCGCGAGGGCCTGCTCGGCGGCCGCGCCGAGGCTGTCGTACGCATCCACGATGAGGGCGGTCAGCAGGTCGTCGCGGCTCGGGAAGTAGCGGTAGAGGGCGGACGAGACCATGCCGAGCTCGCGGGCGACGGCGCGCAGCGACAGCTTGGCCGCGCCCTCCCGGGCCAGCTGGCGGCGCGCCTCTTCCTTGATGGCGGCGGTGACTTCGGTACGGGCCCGTTCCCTGGCCCCTCGGATCGCGCTCATGGGAGCCAGTGTCTCATCGGATGGAGCGCTGGCCAATAACGAGAGCAGTGCTCTTGCTACAGCGCACCGGTTCGTGCACACTGATCTCAAGCGAGAGCAGTGCTCTCATACGAGAACGCGGGAGGACACCATGCCGGAGCACCACATCAAGCCCAGCCGGTTCGACGGCGCCATGAACGCCACCATCACCTGGCTCGCCCGGCGCGGAGTGAGCTTCTTCGGCACCGCCGAGCTGTCCGTCGTCGGCCGGAAGTCCGGCGAGTGGCGGCGTGTGCCGGTCAATCCGCTGTCGCTCGACGGCGAGCGCTACCTGGTCTCACCGCGCGGCGCCTCCCAGTGGGTGCGCAACATGCGGGCGGCGGGCGGCGGCCGGCTGCGGCTCGGGCGCCGCACCCACACCTTCACCGCCACCGAGCTGCCGGAGGGCGCGGAGAAGACCGAGGCACTGCGCGCCTACCTCGACCGCTGGGGCTGGGAGGTGAAGAGCTTCTTCGACGGGGTGACCGCGAAGTCCTCGGACGACGAACTGGCGCGGATCTCCCCGCTGCACCCGGTCTTCCGTGTCACCGTCACGGACGGCGCCAACACGGACAGCGCCGTCACCGCCGCCGGGGCCCCGGCCGCCGGGGCATGAGCGTCCGGCGGCGGGTCCGCCGCGGCGCTATCCGCGGTCGAACGCGGTCAGCGCCCGCCGCGCCGCCGGATGGCTGCGAACGATCTCGGCCAGCGTGGTCGTCCCGCGGGTGATCTTCGTGAACGCCCGCCAGGCCGGCCGGAAGCCGGTGAGCGCCGCGTGGAACATCCCGGGGCGGCGCGCGAACACCGTGTACAGCCGCCGCCCGACCCCCATCTCCACGCCGAGGCCCGCCTTGATCGCGAAGGCGTAGTTCAGCGCCTGACGGCGGGCGTCGACCGCGTCATGCGCCTCGGCGATCCGCACCGCCCACTCCCCCGCGAGCCGCCCCGAGCGCAGCGCGAAGGAGATGCCCTCGCGGGTCCACGGTTCCAGCAGCCCCGCCGCGTCCCCGCACACCAGCACCCGGCCGCGGGAGAGCGGCGAGTCGTCGGAGCGGCAGCGGGTCAGATGCCCCGAGGAGACGCTCGGCTCGAACCCGGCGAGCCCGAGCCGGGCGATGAAGTCCTCGAGATAGCGCTTCGTTGCGGCGCCCTCGCCACGGGCCGAGATCACCCCCACCGTCAGGGTGTCGCCCTTGGGGAAGACCCAGCCGTAACTGCCCGGCAGCGGCCCCCAGTCGATGAGCACCCGGCCCGACCAGTCCTCGGCCACGGTCGGCGGCACCGGGATCTCCGCCTCAAGACCGAGGTCGACCTGGTCGAGCTTGACCCCGACATGGGCGCCTATCCGGCTGGCGCTGCCGTCCGCCCCGACCACGGCCCGGGCCAGCACGGTCTCGCCGTCCGCGAGCACCACGGCCACGGTGCGCCGGTCGGGCACGGACGGGCCGTGCTGCTCGACCCGCGCCACCGCGGTGCCGGTGCGCACCCGGGCGCCCGCGTCCTTGGCGGCCTCGACCAGACCGGCGTCGAACTCGGGCCGGTTGATCAGGCCGAACAGGGCCTGCTTGGAGCGGCGGGTGCGGGTCAGCCTGCCGTTCAGCGAGAACGTCACGGCATGCACGCGCTCGCGCAGCGGCAGCTCGAAGCCGGGCGGCAGCGCATCGCGCGTGGGGCCGATGATGCCCCCGCCGCAGGTCTTGTAGCGCGGCAGCTCGGCCTTCTCCAGCAACAGCACCCGACGGCCCGCGCAGGCGGCGGCATAGGCGGCGGAGGCACCCGCCGGACCCGCCCCCACCACGACGACGTCCCAAACCGACTCGTCCGCTGGCTCTGCCGGGGATGCCCCGTTCCGGGCCGCGTTGTCGCTGCTCACGTGTGCTTCCGCTCCCACTCGACCGACCTGATCGCCCTGCGCCGCCACTGCCGCGGGCCACCGTCGCATCCTACGGCTCACCTGGGAGTGACCCCGCTGTGGGATGATCGGCAGCACAACCATCAAGCCGTACAGTCGTACATTCGTGCCATCGCGCGCATCCCACAGGAGCGTCCTCACATGGAGCAGGCACCTCACGCCCGGTCCGAAGGCCCGGCGGCCACCGCCCCGGCCGACCGCCGGGCCCTCGCCGCCACCGTCGCCGCGCTACAGCCCCGCGCCAGGACAGAACTGGCCGAACTCGTGGCCTTCAAGTCGGTCGCGGACCCCGCGCAGTTCCCCAGGAGCGAGTGCGAGGCCGCCGCGGCGTGGGTCGCCGACGCCCTGCGCGCCGAGGGCTTCACGGATGTGGCGCTGCTGGACACGCCCGACGGCACCCAGTCCGTCTACGGACTGCTGCCCGGCCCGGCCGGGGCCCCGACGGTGCTCCTCTACGCGCACTACGACGTCCAGCCGCCGCTGGACGAGGCCGCGTGGATCTCGCCGCCCTTCGAGCTGACCGAGCGCGACGGACGCTGGTACGGGCGCGGCGCCGCCGACTGCAAAGGTGGCTTGATCATGCACCTCACCGCGCTGCGCGCGCTCAAGCAGCACGGCGGGGTACCGGTGAACGTGAAGGTCATCGTGGAGGGCTCGGAGGAACAGGGCACCGGCGGCCTGGAGCGGTACGCGGAGGCGCACCCCGAGCTGCTGGCCGCCGACGCGATCGTCATCGGCGACACCGGCAACTTCCGCGTCGGGCTGCCGACGGTCACCGCCACGCTGCGCGGCATGACGCTGCTGCGGATCCGGGTGGACACCCTGGAGGGCAATCTGCACTCCGGCCAGTTCGGCGGCGCCGCCCCCGACGCGCTCGCCGCGCTGATCCGCATCCTGGACTCGCTGCGGGCCGAGGACGGCACCACGACCGTGGCCGGCCTGACGGCGGACGAGACCTGGGACGGACTCCAGTACCCGGAAGAGGACTTCCGCAAGGACGCCAAGGTGCTGGACGGGGTCGAGCTGATCGGCACCGGCACGGTCGCCGACCGCATCTGGGCCCGCCCCGCGGTCACCGTCCTGGGCATCGACTCCCCTCCGGTCGTCGGCGCCACCCCGTCGGTGCAGGCGAGCGCGCGGGCGGCGGTGAGCCTGCGGGTGCCGCCTGGCGTGGACGCGGGCCGGGCGACCGAGCTGCTGACCGCCCATCTGGAGGCCGCCGCGCCTTGGGGCGCGCGGGTCTCCGTCGAGCAGGTCGGCCAGGGCCAGCCGTTCCGCGCGGACACCTCGAGCCCGGCGTACGCGGCGATGCGGCGCGCCCTGGGCGAGGCGTACGACGGGCAGGAGATGGCGATCGCGGGCGCGGGCGGCTCGATTCCGCTGTGCAACACGCTCGCCGCGCTGTACCCGGAGGCGGAGATCCTGCTGATCGGGCTGAGCGAGCCGGACGCGCAGATCCACGCCGTCAACGAGAGCGTCTCGCCGGAGGAGTTGGAGCGGCTCTCGCTCGCGGAGACGCTGTTCCTGCGGGCGTACGCGGCAGAGGCTGCCGGGGCTGCCGGGGCTTGACGAGGCCGCGCCGCGGCATGAGGTGGTAGCCCCGGCGCTCCCATGGCGCCCCGAGTCGGGCGTCTCCTGAGCCGACGTCACGGCCCCGCGCGGCGGGGCGCGCCCGCCGGCGCCGACAGACCGAGCCGGGCCGGGTCAGGCGACCGGGCCGGGCCCGGTGCCGGAACGGCCCGGTGCCGGAACGGCCCGGTGCCGGAACGGAACCGGGCCCGGTGGCACCGAGCCGGGCGCCCCGCCGTACCGCCGCTCCGCGGCGTGGCACGGCGGGGCGCCGCGCCCGTGCCCGGGCGCTCAGCCCGCCGGGGTGCCCGCCTCCAGATACAGGGGGCGCCCCTGCTCGCGTGCCCGCAGGGCCCACCGCAGTCGGCTGAGCCGTACCGGAGGCAACAGCTCCGCCGCCTCGTCCTCCGTGACGAAGCGCCAGCCGCGCAGTTCGGAGGCCGGGAGCAGTACGTCCCGGGCCGCCTCGGTGGTCAGCCGCCCGCCGTCGAAGAGCAGCCGCAGGCCGCCGTAGCCAGGTGGACAGGGCTGTTCCCAGTCGACGACCAGCAGCCGCAGCGGCTCGGTCGGCCGCAGGCCCAGCTCCTCGACCACTTCCCGGACGCCGGCGTGGGTGGGCGGCTCGCCGGACTCCACGACCCCGCCGGGGAACTCCCAGCCGGGCTTGTACGTGGGGTCGACGAGCAGCACCCGGTCGTCCTCGTCGAACAGCAGGACCCCGGCCGCCACGGTCTCGGCCCTGGGCTCCGGGGTCTGCACGATGTCGCAGCCGCCGGCGCCCTCGCGGACGGCGTCGGCGATGTGCTCGGCGGTCCGCCGAGGGGTGAGCCCGGTGGTGTCCACGACATACGCGTCGTCGACGAGCCAGGTCAGGGCCGAGCGGTAGGGCGCGAGGTGGTCCAGGCACCAGCGGCGGACGGACTCGATGGCGTCCGCATCGCCCGGGACGGCCTCGCGCTCCGCTATTCGTTCGCGCAGTATCGTTTCGTCGGTGTGCAGCAGCACATGCCGCACGGGGATGCGACGAGCCGCGAAGCCGCCGAAGATCTCATCGCGGTACTCCTGTCTCAGGACTGTCATCGGCACCACGAGCGGGCCACCGGTCTCGGCGATCAGCGCCGCGCCGGTATCCACGACCAGCCGCCGCCAGGACGGCAGGTCCTGATAGTCGGACACCTCATCGAGGCGCTTGCGCGGCAGCATCATCCGCAGGCCGTCGCCGACCAGCGCCGGATCGTAGAATGTGCTGCCGGGCAAGAAGTCCACCAACTCGCGGGCCACGGTGGTCTTACCCGCGCCGAACGCACCGTTCAGCCAGACGATCACATTTCCCCCTATTCCATCGCCCCCTGTCAGTTGCCCGCATCACCCAGTCGCGAAAACGCGCGGGGGCCGGGGAGCTCCGGATCGCGCCGCCGCCGGGGCGGCGGCGCGGGTTCCGCGGACCGTGGCGCAAGCCCTCAGCGGGCCCCGGTGGGCTCGCAGCGGGCCCTCAGCGGATGACCTTCAGCCCTTGCTCGCGCCGAGCGTGAGACCCGCGATGAAGTGGCGCTGGAGGAGCAGAAAGACCAGCACGGTGGGCAGCGCCACGATGACCGAGCCCGCCGCGAGCAGGTTGTAGTCCGTGAAAAACTGCCCGCGCAGGTTGTTGAGCGCGGAAGTGACGGGAAGCTTGTCACCGTCCGAGATGAAGACGAGGCCCCACAGGAAGTCGTTGTACATCCAGGTGAACTGGAGCGTGCCGAGCGCCGCCAGCGCCGGGCGGCACAGCGGCAGGGTGATCCGCCAGTACTGGGTCCACACCCCGGCGCCGTCCACCACCGCCGCCTCCAGAATCTCCAGCGGCAGGGTGCGCATGAAGTTTGCCAGGACGAACACGCAGAAGCCGACCTGAAAGGCGATCTGGACGGCGATCACCGCCCAGTAGGAGTCGTACAGGGTCATCGAGTCCGACATCCAGTACGGCAGGTCGATCTTGGTGAAGAGCACATACAGCGGGGTGACGATCACCTGCTGCGGCAGCAGGTTCCCGGCCGTGAACACCATCAGCAGGACCAGCCCGCCGCGCATCTTCAGCCGCGAGACGGCGAAGGCGACGAAGGAGGCGAAGAACAGCGTCAGCAGCACCCCGGGCACCGCGATGATGAGCGAGTTGACGAAGTACTTGCTCATCCCCGAGTCGGTGAAGGCCTGCTTGTAGTAGTCGAACGACAGATGGCGGGGCAGCGAGAAATAGCCGTATTCGGAGGTCTCCTCGTAGGGGCGCAGCGAGGCGTAGACGGCCAGTAGCAGCGGGGCCAGGAAGGCGAGCGAGACGGTCATCAGGAAGGCGTGCAGCCCGAGGCGAGCGGGGCGCGTCCGGCGGCGCGCGCCCCTCTCGGGCGTCGCCGGGGCGGGGGTCCGCGCGGGTGCGGTCCGGGTGCCCGTGGTCATCCCCCTGGTCATCGTTTTTTCTCCCCTCGCAACTCCTGGACCAGGTAGGTCACGATGAATCCCAGGGACACGGTGAGCAGGACGACGGCGATCGCGGACCCGAAGCCGATGCGGCTGGCCTCGCCGATGATGTTGTCCGTGACGAGCACGGAGAGCAGTTCGAGGCCGTTGCGGCCGTGGTTGATGGCGTAGACGATGTCGAAGGCGCGCAGCGCCTCGATGACGGTGATGACGCCGACGATGACGTTGACCGGCCGCAGCGTGGGCAGCACGACCCGGAAGAAGGTCTGCCGCTCGTTGGCCCCGTCGAGGGCCGCGGCCTCCTTGAGCGAGGAGTCCACGGACTTCAGCCCCGCCAGGTAGAGGATCATCACATACCCGGTGTGCCGCCAGGCGGCGGCCAGCAGCACCACCCAGATGTTGAGGTCGGGGTCGCCGAGCCAGTCCACCGGGTCGTCGCTGTTGCCGAGGATGGCGTTGAGCACCCCCTGGTCTCGGGAGAAGACCAGCTGGGCGATGAAGCCGACGATGGCCAGCGACAGCACCACCGGCATGTAGAGGGTGGACTGGTAGAAGCGGCTGAACCGGACGCCCCGGTCGAGGAGTACGGCCAGCAGCAGCCCGAAGGGGGTCGCGACGAAGCCCAGGACGGCCAGCCACAGCAGGTTGTTGCGGGCCGCCGGCCAGAAGGGCGGATAGTCGGTGAACAGGATGCGGTAGTTGTCGACGCCGACCCAGCGGAGGTCGCCGATCCCGTCCCAGCTGGTGAAGGACAGTCCGATGGAGGCGAGGGTCGGGCCCCAGACGAGGATGAGGTCGAGCAGTACGGGTATGCCCAGCAGCACGCCGATGACGGCGAGGTCGCGGGTGGTGAACTTCCGCGGGCCCCGCCGCCTGGCACGCCGCGCGCTGGTGAACGGCACGGCGGGGTCTCCTAGTCGCTGGTGAAGATGGTCTTCTTCTGGGACTCGATGCTCTTCGTCAGGGAGTCGATGTCGTCCGGGTTGTTGATGAACTGCTGGATGGCCCGGATCATCACCTGGGACGCGAAGTCGGGGCGGGTGTCGCGGTCCATGAACTGCGAGATCTGCTTGGCGCCGGCCACCATCTGCACGGCCTTCTTCTGGAGCGCGTTGTACGAGGACGTGGACGCGCCGTCGTTGACCGCGATGTTGTTGGGGTCCCGCTTGAGATAGATCTCCTCGGCGGCGGGGGTGGCGAGGTACTTCAGCAGCTCCTTGCCCTCCTTCTGCCGCTTGGACTTCTTGGACAGCAGGAAGCCGTCGATCGGCGCCTCGACCGCGTCCTGGCCGTAGGCGGAGTCGATCTCGGGGAAGGCGAAGAAGTCGAGGTCGTCCCGGTCGGCCTCGGGGAACTGCTGGCCGGGGTGCGGAAGTCCGAAGACGGCCATGCCCGACTTCTTCTGCGCCAGGCTCTGCGCGGCCTCCTGCCAGGTGCGCCCGTTGGCCCCCTTCTGGTGGTACGGCATCAGACCGCGCCACAGGTCGAAGACGTGCTTCACCCGGGGATCGGTCCAGGATTCCTTGCCGCCCATCAGGGAGATGTGGAAGTCGTAGCCGTTGGCCCGCATATTGAGGTAGTCGAAGGTGCCCATGGCGGGCCAGCCGTCCTTGTCGCCGAAGGCGATCGCGTCCAGGCCGTCCTTGTCCATCCGCTTGGCGAGCGCGCGGTACTCGTCGAAGGTCTTGGGGACCTCGTAGCCGTGCTGCTGGAACACGCTCTTCCGGTAGAAGACCGCCCAGGGGTAGTAGTAGTACGGCACGAAGTACTGCTTGCCGTCCTTGCCGGTCGACTGCTGCTTGAGCGCGTCGGAGAACCCGTCGAAGCCTTTCCAGAGGTCGCTGATCTCGGCGAGCAGCCCCTGCTGGGCGAAGAACTGCATGCGATAGCCCGCGAACCACATGAAGACATCGTCCGGGGTGCCCTTCAGATACCGGTTGATGTTCTCCTGGAAGGACTCGTGGTTGACGGTGTTGACCTTGACCTTCTTGTCCGACTTCTTCTCGTAGGCCGTGAACACCTCGTCGAACGCCTTGCGCGGCACGGCGTCCGAGGCGTTGGAACCGATCTTCACCTCATTGCCGGGGCCGCCGCCGCAGGCGGTGAGCAGTGTCGGGAGGGTGATCGCGCCGGCTCCGACCATGGTGCCCCGGAGCAGAGAGCGACGGGAGATCCGATGTTCTGACGATGACTGTGCCATGTGCCCCTCCAAGGAGGTTCAATCAAACACAACCGAACGCGAGTGAGTGGATCTCACCCGTCGGGCGGGGCTCAGTCAAGAGTTATGACGAGATATCGAACAACCGTTATCGGTTCTCTTCCAACAGACTCCAACACGGTCTACCGTAAACGACCGCGAGTTACGTGATTTGACGCAGCGTCACCCCGTCGAGAACGGAGGAACCGCATCATGCGCCATCTCTTTTCCCCTGTCACCCGCCGAAGAATCATCGGAGGAGTGGCCGCCGCACTGCTCGGAGCCACCGGGGCGGCCGGGCTGACCGTCCCGGCCGCCGCCCAGCCCGCCGGGGCCGTGGCGGACACGCCGACGGCCGGATCCGCGCCGGACGACCCGCTCGCCCTCACACCCCCGATGGGCTTCAACAACTGGAACTCCACCCACTGCCGGGCCGAGTTCAACGAGACGATGGTCAAGGACATCGCCGACATCTTCGTCACCAAGGGGCTGAAGGAGGCCGGGTACCAGTTCGTCAACCTCGACGACTGCTGGGCACTGCCCCAGCGCGACGCGGACGGCAAGCTGGTCCCGGACCCCGTGCGCTTCCCGAACGGCATCAAGGCCGTCGCCGACTATGTGCACTCCAAGGGGCTGAAGTTCGGGATCTACACCAGCGCCGGCACCAAGACCTGCAACAGCGCGGGGTTCCCGGGCGCGCTGGGCCATGAGCGGTCGGACGCCCAGCAGTTCGCCGACTGGGGCGTGGACTACCTCAAGTACGACAACTGCAATAACCAAGGCGTGGACGCCAAACAGCGCTATCTCGCCATGCGCGACGCGCTCCGCGCGACCGGCCGTCCCATCGTCTACAGCATCTGCGAATGGGGCCAGAACAAGCCATGGGAGTGGGCCGGCGACATGGGCCAGCTCTGGCGCACCACCGGCGACATCAGCGACAGCTGGGGCAGCATGCTGTCCATCGCCAAGCAGAACCTCCCGCTCGCCCCGTACGCCGGGCCCGGCCGCTGGAACGACCCCGACATGCTGGAGGTCGGCAACGGCGGCATGACGCCCACCGAGTACCGCAGCCACTTCTCCCTCTGGTCGATCATGGCGGCGCCGCTGCTCATCGGCTCCGACCTGCGCAAGGCCACCCCCGAGACCTACGAGATCCTCGGCAACCGCGAGGTCATCGCCGTCGACCAGGACCGGCTGGGCAAGCAGGGCAAGGTGCTCTCCTCCGGGGGCGGGGGGTGGGTCGTCGTCAAGGAGCTCGCGGGCGGGGACCGGGCGGTCGCGCTCTTCAACGAGACCGACCGGCCCCGGCACATCGCCACCACGGCCGACGCGATCGGCCTGCCGAAGGCCGACGGGTACCAGCTGCGCGACCTGTGGCAGCACCGCAGCTACAACACCGCGGGAGAGGTGGCGGCCACCGTCCCGGCCCATGGCACCGCGCTGTACCGGGTCTCGGCCGACGGGCGCTGGGCCGCCCACCCGCCCGCCGTGGAACTGGGCACCGACGCGGCCGCGCTGACCGAGGCCGGAAACACCGCCGAGGTCACCACCACCGTCACCGGCCTCGGCCGCACCCCGGCCCGCCGGGTCTCGGTCCGCCTCACCGGCCCCGACGGCTGGCGCGTGGAGGCCGCCTCCCCGACCGACGCCGACGCGCTGGCCACCGGTCGGAAACTGACCACGCGCTGGCGGGTCACCGCCCCCGCCGCCACCCCGGTCGGCGCCTACGAGCTGAAGGTCTCGGCGGCCTACCGCTCCCCGCAGGGCACCCGGGCCACGGCGGAGCTGCCGACGCCGGTCCATGTGGTGGTGGCGCCGCCCTCCGGGACCTCGTACGCGAGCGATCTGCCCTGGCTGAGCGCGGTCAACGGCTGGGGTCCGGTGGAGAAGGACACCAGCGTGGGCGAGAACGCGGCGGGTGACGGACATCCGATCACCATCGGCGGCACCGTCCACGCCAAGGGCCTGGGGGTGCATGCGCCGAGCGAGGTGACGTACTACACCGGCGGCCGGTGCACCAGGTTCACGGCCCAGGTCGGCGTGGACGACGAGGAGGAGGCCGCCGGGACGGTCGCCTTCGAGGTCTGGGCGGACGACGAGAAGGTCGCCTCGACGGGGACGCTGACCAACGCCGACGCGGCCACGGCCGTCACGGCCGACCTCGGCGACGCCACCACGGTCCGGCTCGTGACCACCGACGCCGGGGACGGCATCACCAGCGACCACGGCGACTGGGCGGACGCGGCCTTCAGCTGCTGAGGCCGGCCGGCCCTTCCCCGCGCGCCCGTCAGCACACAGGGAGCCCGGGGAGGGGCTGGTCGTTGTCCCCGCCCTTGATGTAGACGTCGCTGATGAACACGTTGGTGTTCCCGCTGTCGTCGTCCGTCTTGGCCCACCACACGTTCGTCCACTTGCCGTAGGTCTCCCGGCGCCCCAGATTCTTCTGGCAGTAGAAGTAGTTCAGGCCCTCGTTGAGCATGCCGACCGGCTGGCCACCCGCCGTGTACGAGGTGGAGGCCCGCCACACCTGGCAGTTGTACTTCCCGCCGCCCGCGGCATGGCAGACCGGCGCGGGGTCGGGGTCCGCCGAGGAGCCGTCGTCGTCGCCCCCGCCCGAAACCCCGCCGCTGCCACCGTGATTGCCACCGCCCGACCCGCCGCCGGAGCCGCCGGACGCGCCCTTGCCGCCGCCGTCCGGCTCGCCCGACGCGGACGGGGAGCCGGAGCCCGTGGGCTGCGCGGTCTTCTTCCCGCCCTCGTCGCCCTTGTCCCCCTTGCCGTCCTCGCCGCCCTTGTCGCCCGTACGGCCCTTGTCGCCCTTGTCGCCCCTGTCGCCCCTGTCGGGGGTCTTGCCGCCCTCCGGTGACGCTGAGCCGGACGGGGACGCAGGGGTCTCCTCCTGGCGCGCGGTCGTGGCCTTGGCGTCGTCACCGCCGACGAGCGCGTAGGTCAGGCCTCCCCCGGCGAGCAGAACGGCGACGACCATGGCCGCGACCAGCGCCTTCTTACGACCGGGCCGCGGCGGCGCCCCACCGCCCGGCCGCCCGCCGCTCACCAGCGGCTCATCGGGGACCGGCGGCCCGAAACCCTGCGGGGCAGAGGGCAGCAGAGGGGAGGGCGGCTGGATGGACGGCGGGCCGCCGGACGGGTCGCCAGGCCGCCCCGGCCGTAAGAGCGGCGGCGCCGCGGAGCCCAGCACATCCGGCGCCGTCGGCGTGCGCTCCGCCCGGCCCGCGGCGGGCCGCGGCTCCTCCCCGGCCACCACCGCCTCCAGCATCACGCGTGCCTCGGCCGCGGTCGGCCGGGCCGCCGGGTCCTTGTCCATCATCGCGTGCAGGACCGGGGTCAGCGGCCCGGCCCGCCGCGGCTCCGGAAGCGGTTCGGTGACGATGGCCGTCAGCGTCGACCACACCGAGGTCCGGCGGAACGGGGACGAGCCCTCCACCGCCGCGTACAGCGTCATGCCGAGCGCCCAGACGTCCGAGGCCGGGCCGGGCTCCTGGCCCTGGGCGCGCTCCGGCGCGAGATAGTCCAGGGAGCCGATCAGCTCGCCGCTGCGGGTCAGCTTCGTGGTCGCGTCGTCGCCCGGCGCTTCCATGCTCGCGATGCCGAAGTCGGTGAGCACGACCCGGCCGTCGTGGTCGAGCAGCACATTGCCCGGCTTCACGTCCCGGTGCAGCACGCCCGCGAGGTGGCCCGCGCCGAGCGCGTCCGCCACCTTCGCGCCGATCGCGGCGGCCTCCAGGGGCTCCACGACGCCCCGCTCGTCGATCAGGTCGTCCAGCGAGCGGCCCTCGATCAGCTCCATGACGATGACCGGAAGCCCGCCCTCCTCCGTCACGTCGTGCACCGTGATCACGCCGGAGTGGCGGATCCGCGCCGCGGCGCGGGCCTCCCGCTGCATCCGGACGCGCAGATCGGCGAGTTCGGGCCCGGACGAGTCGGTGTAGGCGCGCAGCACCTTGACCGCGACCTCCCGGCCCAGCACCTCGTCGACCGCCTTGCAGACCACGCCCATGCCGCCCCGGCCGATCGCGCCGGTCACGCGGTACCGACCGCCCAGGACCCGGCCGGTCAGGTCCCCGCTCATGTCCCCCGATGACACCGTGCTCAGTCCCCCTTGCATGCCGTGGTCGCGCAACAGCTTAGGGGCAAGCACCGACAGTGCCGCTCAACTCACGGGCGCGCCACGGGACATGAGCCCGAAGCCTTCCAGCGGGGCCTGCTGGGCGGCCGCGGCCGCGGCGCCGACCAGTCCGGCGTCCGTGCCCATCTGCGCGGGGACGACCTTCAGACCGGCGACGAACGACAAGGTCGCGTAGTCGCGCAGCGCGCGCCGCAGGGGGGCGAAGAGCACGTCCCCGGCGCCCGCCACCCCGCCGCCGACCACGGCCACCTCGATCTCGACCAGGGTCGCGGTGGCCGCGATCCCCGCGGCCAGCGCCTGCGCGGCGCGCTCGAAGGAGGCGCGCGCGACGGCGTCGCCGGCCCGCGCCGAGGCGGCCACCGCCGCCGCGCTCGTGTCGCCGTCCGGGCCGGGGCGCCAGCCGCCCTCCAGGGCGCGGCGGGCGATGTTGGGGCCGCTGGCGATGCGCTCGACGCAGCCGCGCGCGCCGCACGGGCACGGGTCGCCGTCGAGGTCCACGCTGATGTGACCGATGTGCCCGGCGTTCCCCGTGGGGCCCGGGTGCAGCCGGCCGTTCAGCACCAGCCCGCCGCCGACGCCCGTGGACACCACCATGCACAGCGCGCCCGTACGGCCGCGCGCCGCGCCCTGCCAGTGCTCGGCCGCCGTCATGGCCACCCCGTCGCCGACCAGCGTGAGCGGCAGTTCGCCGACCGTCTCCCGGACCCCGGCGACGAGGGGGAAGTCGCGCCAGCCGGGGATGTTGACGGGGCTGACGGTGCCGACGGAGGCGTCCACCGGGCCCGCGCTGCCGATGCCGACGGCGGCGACCCGCGACCACTGCGCGGTGCGCGACAGCTCGTCGAGCACCGCCGTGACCTCGCGCATCACGGTCTCGCCCGACTCCTGGGCGGGGGTGGCGCGCCTGGCCCGCGCGACCAGCTTGCCGCCGCCGTCCACCAATGCGCCCGCGATCTTGGTCCCGCCGATGTCCAGTGCGGCGATGAGGTCACGTGGCATGTGAGTCGACTCTCCTGGCGGTCTCTTGGTGGTAACGCTGTGGGGCAACAGTCTTCCCTGCCGCTGACAACGTTGTCCAGGGGCTATGCTCGGACACCGCTTCCGCACGACGACCAGCGACGGGACATGCGCACCGTGACCGACACCGCTCCGGGCACCGCCACCACCTCGCGCCGCTACGGCACCCGGCCCACCATGAAGGACGTCGCCGCGCGGGCCGGGGTCGGCCTGAAGACGGTCTCACGGGTGGTCAACGGCGAGCCGGGGGTCACCCCCGACACCGAGCGGCGCGTCAAGGAGGCCATCACCGCGCTCGGTTTCCGCCGCAACGACAGCGCCCGCATCCTGCGCAAGGGCCGCACGGCCAGCATCGGGCTGGTCCTCGAGGACCTCGCCGACCCGTTCTACGGGCCGCTCAGCCGCGCCGTCGAGGAGGTCGCCCGCGCACACGGCGCCCTGCTGATCAACGGTTCGAGCGCCGAGGACCCCGTCCGCGAGCAGGAGCTCGTCCTGGCGCTGTGCGCCCGGCGGGTCGACGGCCTCGTCGTCATCCCGGCCGGGAGCGACCACCGCTATCTGGGCCCGGAGATAGCGGCGGGCGTCGCCACGGTGTTCGTGGACCGCCCGGCCGGCCTGATCGAGGCCGACGCCGTGCTCTCCGACAGCTTCGGCGGCGCGCGCGACGGCGTGGCCCATCTGATCGCCCAGGGCCACCGCCGCATCGGCTTCATCGGCGACCAGCGGGGCATCCACACCGCCGAGGAGCGGCTGCGCGGCTACCGGGCGGCGATGGCCGCGTCGGGGCTGCCGGTCGACGACGCGTGGGTGTCCCTCGGCGTCACCGAGCCCGACCGGGTCGGGGCGGCGGCCCTCGCGATGCTGGACGCGCCGGAGCCGGTCACCGCGCTGTTCGCGGGCAACAACCGCGTGACGGTGACCGTCGTACGAATCCTGGCCGGGCGCGGCGCGGCGGTCGCCCTCGTCGGCTTCGACGACTTCGAGCTCGCCGACCTCCTCTCCCCCGGCATCACCGTCATAGCCCAGGACTCGGCCCAACTCGGCCGTACCGCCGCCGACCTGCTCTTCCGTCGCCTCGACGGGGCGGGCGGCGAGCCGCGGCGGGTGATCCTGCCGACCCGTCTGATCACCCGCGGCTCCGGGGAGCTGCCGCCGGCGGCGTAATCCGGCTCCGCGGCGCCGTCCGGCTCCGCCCCCGGATGCGCCGTCCGGCTCGCCGCGGCGCCCGTCTGCCGTCAGGGTGGGTCCGACGGCGGCAGTCCGAACGGGCGCGACACGGCGCGCCGGGACGAGGTGAGGCGCGATGGCCCGGTGCCGGGTGCGGACGTTCTGCGCGGGAGGCCTGGTGGCGGCCACGGTCCTGGTGTCCGCCGGGTGTTCGGACGGCGGCAGCCCCTCGTCCGCCGCGTCCCGCGCCTCGCAGGCCATCGCCTCGGCGACGGCCTCCGCGAAGGCCGAGCTCGACAGGATCAAGCACGGTGTGAACGCGAAGGGCGATGTGAAGACCGGCACCGTCTCGATCGGCCAGGACGGCCACGCCGTCGCACCGATCACCGTGACCAACAAGCAGGATCACAAGGCGAGTTACGCCGTGGAGGTGAACTTCCGCGACGCGGACGGCAATTTGCTCGATGTGGCCGTCGTGACGGTCTCCTCGGTCCAGCCCCGCTCGTCGAAGAAGGCCACCGCGCGCAGCCACCGCGAACTCAGTGGGCACCTCAAGGCGCAGGTGGGCGCGGCGGTGCGGTACTGAACTCCGCGGCGGTCGCGCTCGCGGCGGCCGCCCTCGTGGTGGTCGTGCTCAGGCCGCGAGCACCTTGGCCTTGGCCTGCTCGTACTCCTCGGCCGTGATGTCGCCGTGGTTCTTCAGCTCCACGAGCTTGGAGAGCTCCGCGGCGTGGCCGCTGGCGGCGGTCTCGCGTACGAACTCCTTCAGATCCGCCTCCGCCTTCATGGCCGCCTTCGACTCGCGCTCGCCCATGCCGCGGCCCCGTGCCACCAGGTACACGAAGATGCCGAGGAAGGGCAGGACGACGACGAAGAAGCACCAGCCGGCCTTGCCCCAGCCGCTCATCGAGTCGTCGCGGAAGAGGTCGCCGATCACGCGGAAGAGCAGGATGAACCACAGGACCCACAGAAAGACCCACACCGTGGTCATGAACACGTTCAGCAGTGGATAATCCATCGTGTACCTCCATCGGGCGCGCCCGGCGGAGCCGACGTGACCCCACACAGCGCCGACACCTCAAGCTTACGGCGGCCGCCCCGCCCCGGACCGGGTCACCCGGCCGGTCGCGGCCAGCAGCGCGATCACCCCGAGCGCGGCCAGCAGGACCAGCGCCAGGAAGAGCACCGTCAGCGCGGTGGGGTGGTTCCAGGCGCCGAACGCCACGGCCGTCGGCAGCAGCGCCCCGGCCGCCAGCGCCCGCCGGTGGCCCGCGGCCCAGGTGCCGGCCCGCCCGGTGCGCAGCCCGCGGGCCGCGCTCCAGCGCGCGGCGGCCTCGGCCGCGCCGTCGGCGCTCCGCCGCGCCGCGCGGGGCAGCCGGCCGGGCCCCGCCAGGTAGGCGCCCAGCGCGACGACGAGGCCGAGCACCCCGACGGTGCGGAGGGTGGCCCGCGGGACGCGCAGCAGCGTGTCGTAGACGGCCGCCGCTGCCGCCCCGGGCAGCACGCGCGGCGGCATGTGGTCGAGGCAGTACCGGCGGGCCACGGCCAGACCCACGGCCAGGGCCAGCGAGGTGGCGGCGGTCCCCAGCGCCGCCCGGGCCAGGGCGCGGCGGCGCCGGTGGGCGAGCAGCACGCCGGAGGTGCCGAGCAACGCGGTCAGCGCGGGGAGCCAGGCCCCGGCCAGGTCCAGCAGGCGGGCCGCCTCCCTGGCCCGGCCCAACTGGGCGGAGTGGAACAGGACCATGCGCCGGTCGACGTCGGGGACCGCCTTCGCCGAGGAGAGTCCGGCGTTCCGCAGCTGCCGCTTGACCTTCGCGAGGGCCGCGCCCACATCCAGGGTCACGGTGTCGCCGTCCACTCCGACGATTCCGTGCCCCCTGCCGGTGAGCACGCGGACGGCGGCGGAGTGCGCGGCCCGGTTGGCGCCGACCCACACGGCCGGGAACTGGTCGCCGCGCACGACGTCCGCCACCACCGCGGTCACCGCCTGGTCGACGGCCGGGTCCAGCTTGGACGCCAGCCGCTCGACGGCGTGCGCGGCGTTGGGCGGGAGCCCATGGCGGCGCAGCCAGGAAGCGAGGTCCGCGGTCATGTCCCGGCCGCTCCGGTGGATCTCCACGGCCCGGCGGACATGACGCAGCGCGGCGTCCTGGATCGCCGGGTTCTTCGCGAGCGGGGAGACGGTCGCCACGTAGCGGCCGGTGTCGAGGACGACGTCATGGAGCCACACCGACGCCACGGACACGGGCACCAGCAGACAGGCCAGCGAGATGAGCAGCCCCGAGGCGGCGCTTCTGACGGAACCGCGGATCCCGCGACGGCGCGCCGGAGCGTCGGCCGTCCCCGCGGCGGCACGGTCATGCGGTGGAGTCGGCGGCGGTAGGGGCTTCGGGGCGGGTGGCCTGCCCGGTGGCTCGTCGGGAGCGCCGGTCATGACAACATCTCCCGCCCTACCCGGCGGCACCGCATCCCGGGTGAGGCGTCGGAGTGAGCCCATACGGCCGACCACCGGGCGACGGGCCGGAGTCCGCGGGGTCACTCGGCCCTCGGCGCGGGCGGGAGCCGGGCGTGCCGAGGGCCGGCGAGACCCCGGCCTGTCGAGGCCCCGGCCTGTCGAGGCCCCGGCCTGTCGAGGCCCCGGCCTGTCCGGACCCCGGCCCGTCGGGGTCAGCTCGCGGCGGCGGGGGCCCGGCCCGAGAGGGTGCCCAGGGTGGCGCGGGACAGGCCGGTGAGGCGCTCCACCTCGCCGGCGTCCACCGCTCCGCAGTCCAGGCCGCGCAGCAGATAGCCGCTGAGGGCCTTGGCCGTGGCCGGTTCGTCGGCGATGGCGCCTCCGGCGCCGCCCGCGCGGTTGACGTACGCGCCCAGGCGGGCCGCGGCCTGGGGCAGGCCCTCGCGGTAGAAGGCGTAGACCGCGGCGTAACGGGTCGGCAGATGGCCGGGGTGCATGTCCCAGCCCTGGTAGTACGCGCGCGCCAACGAGCGTCGTACCAGGCGGTGGTGGAGCCGCCAGGCCTCGTGGACCTGGTCGGCCGACCCGACGGGCAGCACGTTGATCGAGCCGTCGGAGAGCCGGACGCCGGTGCCCGCGGCGGCGACCTGTATGACGGCCTTGGCGTGGTCGGCGACGGGGTGGTCCATGGACTGGTGGGCGGCGCTGACCCCGCAGGAGGCGCTGTAGTCGAAGGTGCCGTAGTGCAGCCCGGTGGCCCGGCCGTCGGCGGCGTCGATCATGCGGGCGACGGTGGCGCGGCCGTCGGGGCCGAGGATGGCCTGGGTGGTCTCGATCTGGATCTCGAAGCCGATCCGGCCCGCGGCCGGGCCGTGCGCCCGCTCGAACTCCTCGCACAGCCGGACCATGGCGGTGATCTGCTCGGCGTAGGTGACCTTCGGCAGGGTGAGGACGAGCCCGCCGGGCAGGCCGCCGGCGTTCATCAGCCCGGTGAGGAAGATGTCGAGGGTGCGGATGCCGCGGTCACGGACGGCGGCCTCCATGCACTTCATGCGGATGCCGATGTACGGCGGCGCGGTGCCGTCCGCGACGGCGGCGGCGACCAGGGAGGCGGCGCGGGCCGCCGCGGCGTCCTCCTCGGCGTCGGGGCGCGGGCCGTAGCCGTCCTCGAAGTCGATGCGCAGGTCCTCGATGGGCTCGCGGGTCAGCTTGGCGCGCATCCGCTCGTAAACCGGTTCGGCGAGGTCGTCCTGGATGTCGAGGACGGCGGCCAGCGCGGCGGGGTCGGGCGCGTGTGCGTCGAGCGCGGCGAGCGCCTGGGCGCCCCAGTCGCGGACGATGCCGGCGGTGAAGAGGTCGGCGGGCACATAGACGGTGTGGACGGGCTGGCGGGTGCCGGGGTCGCCGGGGTAGCGGCGCGCGAGCTCGGCGTCGACACCGGCGAGGGAGGCGGCGATTCCGTCCCGTACGGCGCCGGGAAGGCTGGTCGCGAACGTCTCTGGCTGTCCCATCCGCACACCCTCCACGCCACTGCGATTACTTCCGCACTGCGGAATCCGAAATCCGTAAGGCGAAGTTATCCGCGGCTCGACCGCGGGTCAACACCCCCCGGACACGCGCACGGCCCCCGTGCGCGGCGCGTCGTCCGCACACGGGGGCCGTCCACTGGCACAGGGCAGCCCGGCAGAGGCCTCAGCCCTTGCGGGCCTGGATCTCCTCGGTGAGCTGCGGGACCACCTCGAAGAGGTCGCCGACCACGCCGTAGTCGACGAGGTCGAAGATCGGGGCCTCGGAGTCCTTGTTGATGGCCACGATGGTCTTGGAGGTCTGCATACCGGCCCGGTGCTGGATCGCGCCGGAGATACCGGTGGCGATGTACAGCTGCGGGGACACGCTCTTGCCGGTCTGGCCGACCTGGTTGGTGTGCGGGTACCAGCCCGCGTCCACCGCCGCGCGCGAGGCGCCGACGGCCGCGCCGAGGGAGTCGGCCAGCGCCTCGACGAGCGGGAAGTTCTCCGCGCCGCCGACGCCCCGGCCGCCGGAGACCACGATCGCGGCCTCGGTCAGCTCCGGGCGCCCGGTGGACTCGCGCGGGGTACGGGAGGTGATCCTGGTGCCGGTGGCCTGGTCCGAGAAGGTCACGGACAGCGCCTCCACGGCCCCGGCGGCCGGCGCGGCCTCCACGGCGGCCGAGTTCGGCTTGACGGTGATGACCGGGGTGCCGCTGGAGACCCGGGACTTGGTGGTGAACGCGGCGGCGAACACCGACTGGGTGGCGACCGGACCCTCGTCGCCGGCCTCCAGGTCGACGGCGTCGGTGATGATGCCCGAGCCGATCCGGACGGCCAGCCGGGCGGCGATCTCCTTGCCCTCCGCGGAGGAGGGCACCAGCACGGCGGCCAGGGAGCCCCCGGCGGACACCGCCTTGTAGGCGGCCTGGAGCGCGTCCACCTTCGGGACGACCAGGTAGTCGGCGAACTCGGGCGCGTCGGCGGTCAGGACCTTGACCGCGCCGTACTCGGCGAGCGTGGCGGCGGTGTCGGCGGCGCCGTTGCCCAGCGCGACGGCCACCGGCTCACCGATCCGGCGGGCCAGGGTCAGCAGCTCGAGGGTGGGCTTGCGGACGGCACCGTCCACGTGGTCGACATAGACGAGGACTTCAGCCATGGGAATCGATCTCCTGCGGAAATGATGCGGACGGTTGGCGGTGCGTCAGGCGCGGCGGTCAGATGAACTTCTGACCGGCAAGGAACTCTGCGAGCTGCTTGCCGCCCTCGCCCTCGTCCTTGACGATCGTGCCCGCGGTGCGGGCCGGGCGCTCCGTGGCGCTGTCGACCGCGGTCCAGGCGCCCTCCAGGCCGACCTCGTCCGCCTCGATCTCCAGGTCCTCCAGGTCCCAGGAGGTCACCGGCTTCTTCTTGGCGGCCATGATGCCCTTGAACGACGGGTAGCGGGCCTCGCCCGACTGGTCCGTCACCGACACGACGGCGGGCAGCGAGGCCTCCAGCCGCTCCGACGCGGTGTCGCCGTCGCGGCGCCCCTTCACCGTGCCGTCCTCGACCGAGACCTCGGACAGCAGCGTGACCTGCGGGACGCCCAGGCGCTCGGCCAGCAGGGCCGGCAGCACGCCCATGGTGCCGTCGGTGGAGGCCATGCCGCAGACGACCAGGTCGTAGCCGGTCTTCTCGATGGCCTTGGCGAGCACCAGCGAGGTGCCCAGCGCATCCGTGCCGTGCAGGTCGTCGTCCTCGACGTGCACGGCCTTGTCGGCGCCCATGGACAGCGCCTTGCGCAGCGCGTCCTTGGCGTCCTCGGGGCCGACGGTCAGCACGGTGATCTCGGCGTCGTCGGCTTCGTCGGCGATCTGGAGGGCCTGCTCGACCGCGTACTCGTCCAGCTCGGAGAGCAGGCCGTCCACGTCGTCGCGGTCGACGGTCAGGTCTTCGGCGAAGTGCCGGTCGCCGGTGGCGTCGGGCACGTACTTCACACAGACAACGATCCTCAAGCTCACGCCGGCTCTCCTACTGCATCGTCTCGTCAAGCTGCCTTGTGCAGGCAGCATAGGCGCCTTCGGGCACGGATTCCGGCCGGTCGGCGACCGGGGCGGCACCTGCACCGATCGAAATATTACTCGCCAGTACACTCACCGTGTTCCCCGTAGGCAACCCGGTTGAACTGTGACCTTGCCAACGGGTGCCGGCGGCGGCTCAGACCGCCGCGCCGAGCGCCGCGATCACGTCCGCCCTGCGCGGCTGCCCGGCCGCGCGGCGCACCACGCGGCCGTCGGCGTCGAGCACCAGCACCGTGGGGGTCCGTACCACGCCCAGCCGGCGCACCAGGTCCAACCGCGCCTCGGCGTCGATCTCCACATGGGCCACGCCGTCCACCATCCGGGCGACCTCGGCGAGGATCCCCCGGGTGGCCCGGCACGGCTGGCAGAACGCGCTGGAGAACTGCACGAGCGTCGCCCGCTCCCCCAGCGCCGCGTCGAGTTCCGCGGCGCCCAGCCGCCCGCTCCGGTCCGGCTCGTCCTGTCCGCTTCGCACCCGCTGTCCTTCCGATCGTCCCTCGAAGGATGCAGCACCGGATTCCCGGGGGACATTCCTCCCCGCGGCCGCCCCCGCGTACGCCCTTCCGCCGACGTGATGAGGATCTCGCGGCCGCCCCGGGCCGCCTGGTAGGCAGAGGGGCGCGATATGGGGCACCATCTGCCAGAAGCCCAGAACCTACGGCCGCGTAACTTCCGTCGGGAGAGCCCTCCCAGGAAAAGAGAAGGGTCCCCCCCCCATGGCAGAGCTCGTCTACCCGCCCGTGATCGGGGCCGCCCGGACCATGTTCAGGGCGCAGGACCTGCGCTTTGACATCAAGGGCACCGAGAACATCCCCAAGCGGGGCGGCGCGGTTCTGGTGAGCAACCACATCGGCTATCTGGACTTCGTCTTCTGCGGGCTGACCGCCCGCCCGGCCAAGCGGCTGGTCCGCTTCATGGCGAAGGAGTCCGTCTTCCGCCACAGGTTCGCCGGGCCGCTCATGCGCGCGATGAAGCACATCCCGGTCGACCGCGCGGCGGGCATGGACGCGTACAAGCACGCGCTGCGGTCGCTGCGCTCGGGGGAAATCATCGGGGTGTTCCCCGAGGCGACGATCTCCGAGTCGTTCACCCTCAAGAACTTCAAGACCGGCGCGGCCCGGATGGCCCAGGAGGCCGGCGTACCGCTGCTGCCGATGGCGCTGTGGGGCACCCAGCGGCTGTGGACCAAGGGCCACAAGCGGGATCTGGGCCGCAACCACTTCCCGATCACGATGCGGGTGGGCGCGCCCATGGAGGCCGACCCGACCGAGCCCGCGGACACGCTCACCGAGCGGCTGCGCGCCCGGGTGCAGGAGCTGCTGGAGGCGGCGCAGCGGGCGTATCCGGTGCGGCCGAAGAACGCGGACGACACCTGGTGGGTCCCGGCCCACCTCGGCGGCACCGCGCCCACCCCGGCGCAGGCGGCCGGGCTCAAGCGCGGCTGACCCGTCCCCTCTTCCAGGACTCTCTTTCAAGGACTCCGGCCCTGTCCGAGCTCTCGGACAGGGCCGGAGTCCTATGTGCCGCTACGCCTTGCCCAGCTCCTCGCGGAGGGCCGCGATGAAGCCGTCGACGTCCTCCTCCGTCGTGTCGAAGGAGCACATCCACCGCACGTCGCCGGCCGCCTCGTCCCAGAAGTAGAAGCGGTAGCGCTTTTGCAGGCGCTCGGCCGCGTCGTGCGGCAGCCGCGCGAAGACGGCGTTGGCCTGGACCGGGTGGAGGATCTCCACGCCCTCGACCGCACGGACCCCCTCCGCCAGCCGCCGGGCCATGGTGTTGGCGTGGCGGGCGTTGCGCAGCCACAGGTCGCGGGCGAGCAGCGCCTCCAGCTGTACGGAGACGAACCGCATCTTGGACGCCAGCTGCATGGACAGCTTGCGCAGGTGCTTCATGCCGCGCACGGCGTCCGGGTTCAGGACCACCACGGCCTCGCCGAACAGCATGCCGTTCTTGGTCCCGCCGAAGGACAGCACGTCCACGCCCACCGCGTTGGTGAAGGCGCGCATCGGCACGTCCAGGGACGCGGACGCATTGGCTATCCGGGCCCCGTCGAGGTGGACCTTCATGCCCCGCTCGTGGGCGTGGTCGCAGATGGCGCGGATCTCGTCCACCGTGTAGACCGTGCCCAGCTCGGTGTTCTGGGCGATGGAGACGACCTGGGGCATGGCCCGGTGCTCGTCGTCCCAGCCGTACGCCTCGCGGTCGATGAGCTCGGGGGTGAGCTTGCCGTCCTCGGTAGGCACGGTGAGCAGCTTGAGCCCGCCCACGCGCTCGGGGGCGCCGCACTCGTCGACGTGGATGTGCGCGGTGTCGGCCGTGATGACCGCGCCCCAGCGGTCGGTGAGCGCCTGGAGGGCGACCACGTTGGCGCCGGTGCCGTTGAAGACCGGGAAGGTCTGGGCGGCGGCCCCGAAGTGGCTGCGCATCACCCGCTGGAGATGCTCGGTGTAGTCGTCCTCGCCGTAGGCGACCTGATGGCCGCCGTTGGCGAGGGCGAGCGCGGCGAGGATCTCCGGATGGGCTCCCGCGTAGTTGTCGCTGGCGAATCCGCGCAGATCGGGGTCATGGTGGCGACGGGCATCGGTGCGCCCTGGGTTCACGGCTCGGGGGTCAGCCACAGACGGGTTCCGTTCACTTCCCGGGCGGGCCGGTCCCAGAGTCCGGCGATGGCCTCGGCCAGCTCCTTGACGTCCGTGAAGCCCGCGAACTTGGCGTTGGGGCGCTCCGCTCGCATGGCGTCGTGCACCAGTGCCTTGACCACCAGGATGACAGCGGCCGCTGCCGGGCCACCCTCGTCCCCCAGCTTCCGGAAGGAGTCGGCGAGCGCGAGGGTCCAGGCCTCGGCGGCGGCCTTGGCGGCGGCGTACGCGGCGTTCCCGGCGGTGGGCTGGGAGGCGCCCGCCGCGCTGATCAGGACATAGCGCCCCTTGCCGCTGCGCAGCAGGGCGTCGTGGAAGGCGAGCGAGGTGTGCTGGGCGGTCCGGATCAGCAGGTTGTGCAGGGTGTCCCAGTCGGCGAGCGGCGCGTCGGCGAAGCTCTTGCTGCCCCGCCAGCCGCCGACCAGGTGCACCAGGCCGTCCACCCGGCCGAACTCCTTCTCGGTGCGGTCGGCCCATTCGCGGGCCGCGCCGAGGTCGAGCAGGTCGACGGTGTCGCCGGTGACGGTGGCCCCGCCGTGGGCGTAGCGGGCGGCGTCCACGGCCTCGGCCAGCCGGGCGGGGTCCGCGTCGGAGGCGATGACGGTGGCCCCGGCCTCGGCGAGGCGCAGCAGCACGGCGCGGCCCGCCGGGCCCGCCGCGCCGGCCACCGCGACCACGGCTCCGTCCAGCGGCCCCTTGCCGTTCGGCTCGTTCGGCGTGGGGCTCGACGTCAGTGTGGTCATGGTGGTTGCCTCCTCGTGCCCGCCGCTCATCCCTGCCACCGGCTTCACGCCGCCGCCTTGACGCCGCTGTCGGCCGTGATGCCCTTGGTGGAGGCGACCACGTCGCGCAGCTTCTTCGCGAGCGCCTCGTAGAACATGCTGAGCGGGAATTCGTCGGGGAGCACGTCGTCCACCAGCTTGCGCGGCGGCTGGGTGAGGTCGAGGGCCTCGGGGCCCTTGGCCCATACGGAGCCGGGGTGCGGGGACAGGTAGGACGACACCAGCTCGTACGCCTTGAACCAGTGGACGAGCTTGGGGCGGTCGATGCCGTCGCGGTACAGCTTCTCGATCTCGCCGCACAGCTGGTTGGTGACCTGCGGGGCGCGGACCCAGTCGATGTGCAGGGTGTTGTCCGTCCAGCGTACGACGTCGTGCTGGTGCAGGTAGGCGAAGAGCAGCTGGCCGCCGAGCCCGTCGTAGTTGCGCACCCGGTCGCCGGTGACGGGGAACCGGAACATCCGGTCGAAGATCACGGCGTACTGGACGTCGCGGGCCTGGGCGACCCCCTCGGCCTCCAGCTTCACGGCCTCCTTGAAGGCCGTGAGGTCACAGCGCAGCTCCTCCAGGCCGTACATCCAGAACGGCTGGCGCTGCTTGATCATGAAGGGGTCGAAGGGCAGGTCGCCATGGCTGTGGGTGCGGTCGTGGACCATGTCCCACAGGGCGAACGCCTCCTGGCAGCGCCGCTGGTCCTCCAGCATGCCCCGGACGTCCTCGGGGAGTTCGACGCGCAGCGCCTGGACCGCGGCCTCGCTCACCCGCCGGAAGCGGGCGGCCTCGCGGTCGCAGAAGATGCCTCCCCAGCTGAAGCGCTCGGGGACCTCGCGGACGGCGATGGTCTCGGGGAAGAGCACCGCGGAGTTGGTGTCGTAGCCGGAGGTGAAGTCCTCGAAGGCCAGACCGAGGTAGAGCTTGTTGTCGTAGCGCGTGCGCTCGAGCTCGGCCAGCCAGTCCGGCCACACCACGCGCACCACGAGCGCTTCGAGGTTGCGGTCCGGGTTGCCGTTCTGGGTGTACATCGGGAAGACGACCAGGTGCTGGAGGCCGTCGGCGCGCCCGCGGGCGGGCTGGAAGGCGAGCAGCGAGTCCAGGAAGTCCGGCACCCCGAAGCCGCCGTCCGCCCAGCGGCGCAGATCGGCGACGAGCGCCCGGTGGTACGCGGCGTCGTGCGGCAGCAGCGGGGCCAGCTCCTCGACGGCCCGCACGACCCGGTCGACGGCGGACCGGGCTCTGCCGCCGGGTGGAGCGCCGTCGGCCTCGAAGTCGATCGAGCCGTCCTTGGACTGCCAGGGCCGGATGGTCTCCACGGCGTCCTTGAGTATGGACCAGGACGGGTGCTCGACTACGCGGCCTCCGCGCTCCGCACGCTCCGCACGCTCCGCACGCTCCGCAGACAGAATGACACCCTCCGCCATCGAAGACGAAAGAATTTCCGCCATATCAACACCTCCACCGAAGAAACTCGCGTACCCACACCGTACGCATCGATGGATCACCCGCTCAAGTGACGTTACGGGAAATTATCCTGCGCCGCCCCTTGAACGCCGACGTTTTTCCTGTGGTCTCCTGCGATACACGCCCCCGTCGCCCACCCGCGCCCAGGCCGCGGCCGCGTCTTAACCCCCGTGTCGCGGTCGGCCGTTAGGCTGAGCGCCGCTCCGGGCAGCCGTCTCGGCAACAGCCTCAGCACGACCAGCAGAGCCGACAGAAGAGCGAGAGACCGTTGACCTTTCTCACCATCGGACACCGCGGAGTGATGGGCGTGGAGCCGGAGAACACCCTCCGGTCCTTCCTCCGCGCCGAGCGCGAGGGCCTGGACGTCATCGAGCTCGACCTGCACCTGAGCAAGGACGGCGAGCTCGTGGTGATGCACGACGCCGACGTGGCCCGTACCACCGACGGCAACGGCCCCATCAGCGACTTCACCCTCGCCGAACTGCGCCAGCTCGACGCCGGGCAGGGCGAGCGCATCCCGGTCTTCGAGGAGGTCGTGGACGCCGTGCGGGCGCCCCTCCAGGCGGAGATCAAGGACACCGCGGCCGCGCGGGCCCTCGCCGAGGTGATCACCCGCCGTGAACTGCTGGACCGCGTGGACGTGCTCTCCTTCCACGACGAGGCCCTCGCCGAGATCCGCACCCTGCTCCCGGACGCCCGTACCGCGCTCGTGGCCAGCCGCTACGGCCTGGATGTGATCGACCGGGCGCGGGCGGTCGGCGCCGGGATGCTGGTCCTCAACATCCGCCGGCTCACCCTGGAGCTCGTCCAGCGCGCCCACGCCGCCGACCTCAAGGTCATCGGGTGGACGGTGAACACCCCGGACCACCTGAAGCTGGCCCGCGGGCTCGGCCTGGACGGCGGCACCACCGACTTCCCGGAGATCAGGCGGGCGGCCCGCTACACGGCGTGACCGCCCCCTCCCGCCCCCTCCTGCCTCAGGCCAGCGGCTTGACCAGCAGCTCGAACTCGAGACCGGCGCGGCGCGGGATGCCGAAGCGCTCGTCCCCGTACGGGAACGGCGACATCTCTCCCGTACGGGCGTAGCCGCGCCGCTCGTACCACGCGATCAGCTCCTCGCGGGCCGAGATCACCGTCATACGCATCTCCCGCACCCCCCACTCGGCCCGCACCAGCCGCTCCGCCTCGGCGATGATCACCTTGCCGAGCCCGGCGCCCTGAAGCTCGGGCCGCACCGCGAACATCCCGAAGTAGGCATGATCATCGCGGTGCTCCAGCTGACAGCAGGCCACCAGCTCGCCGCCCAGCTCGACCACCAGCATCCGGCCGCTCTCGTCGCCCACCACGGCCGCGACCCCCTCGGGGTCGGTGCGCTGCCCGCCCAGGATGTCGGCCTCCGTCGTCCAGCCCGCCCGGCTGGAGTCCCCCCGGTAGGCAGACTCGATCAGCGCGACCAGCTCCGGCACATCGGCCTCGGTCGCGGTCCGGAAGGTCGGCTCGGCGCTGGGCCGGGCGGCGTCAACGGTCTCCATGACGTCGGAAGTCCTTTCCCTGCTGGCTGCTCCCCGCCGACGGCTCCCCGCCGTCCGCGGCAGGAATCGACCCTAACCCGCCGCCGGTGCGTAAGGTCACGCACATGGTGCACGTACTGAGCAGCCGGACCCTGCTGCGGCCGACCGACCCCGAACGCTCCCGCGCCTTCTACGGCGAGGCCCTCGGCCTCGCGGTCTACCGGGAGTTCGGCGAGGGCCCCGAGCGCGGCACGGTCTACTTCCTCGGCGGCGGCTTCCTCGAACTCTCCGGCCGCTCCGACACCCCTCCGGCCCCCGGCCTCCAGCTGTGGCTCCAGGTCGCCGACGCCCACTCCGTCCACGAGGAGCTCGCGGCACACGGGGTCGAGGTGGTGCGACCGCCGCTGAAGGAGCCCTGGGGGCTGATCGAGATGTGGATCGCCGACCCGGACGGCGTCAAGATCGCGATCGTGGAGGTGCCGGAGGACCACCCCCTGCGCTACCGGCCGGGGACGTAGTCCCGTCCCGGACATGACGGAGCCCAGCCCACGCACGTCGATTCTCGGATTGTGGCCCGTTCTGTCCGGGTTCACGCGCCGGTCGCTGAGCGACGCCAGGTTCCCCTCTCGCCGGATGGTTTCCGCCCACGCCGGCTCAGCAGTCACCTGATGGAGGCGCCGAAGTGGCCACTCGTCCGGATCTGTCGCGTCGAACCATTCTCGCGGGTGCGGGTGGGCGCGAGCGGTGATCAGCGGGGCCCTTCGTTCTGCCTGTTCGGGCGGGCGCGGAGGACCTGATTCAGATGTCGTGGTGGGCCGAGAAGCCGTAGTGGATCGGAGCGACCTGGTCGATCACCGTCACTATGTGTCCCACCGGCAACGGCTCACCCCGCAGCTGTGGCACGTCCAGGCCGCCCCAGCCCAAGCGGTAGAGGCCGACCTCCTCGTCATGGACAACGCATCCACCCAGATCGATCGAGTGGATCACGCGCCCGGCGTCGACTATGGAAAGCGCCAGCTCGACGGGCGGCCTCTCTCCATCGTCAAGGAAGAGATAATCCTGCACGAGGGGCGTCACGACATCGAAGGCCCAGCGCAGCTCATCGAGGTCGGGTACCGCCCATCGAAAAACCGAGCCGGCCGAGCCTGAGTAGACCTCCATGACCAGGAGGTAGAAGCTGTAGGCGGAAACCGAACAGTCGTCAACAGGATCCAGCCACTTACCCTCTCGCAGCTTGGTGAGCACGTCGAGACCCACCGCAGCCGTCTCGTTACCCGGATCCGACCGCCGCACTTGCGAGTAGAGCTCGTCGGTTTCCTGCATTCTCCTCTCGTTGGTCCTGCGGGACTTCGCCAGGCCAAGAACGTCGCCCAGCATGTTGTCCTCGTGTATCTGCCGTAGGAGCTGACCAGCGAGGAGCAAGGCTGCGGCGGTGTCGTCAGGACAGGACGTGAGCGCCGCGCGCAACCAGGGTTCACCGGGCCAGCTACTGGGCCAGTCGGCCGCCTTCATATCCGCTGGGTAGCCGGGCGGCAGGTTGAGCAGGCGGCCCAGGTCGCGCGCGGCGGCTGGGTTGCCCGCCACCGCGCGGGCGTGTAGCTGAGTCAGGAACTGTTCGGTGATAGGCACAGCTTGGGACCATAGGCGGAACTGGCGGCGGCCGGGCGTCACACGGCACAATCCTCAGCCGTGGAGATCACCGCGCGCGCACTCAACCGGGCCACGCTCGGCCGTCAGCTGCTGCTGCGGCGGGAGTCGCTGGGCGCCGTCGACGCCGTCCGCCGCGTCGTCGCGCTCCAGGCGCAGCACGCCGCCTCGCCGTATGTCGCGCTGTGGAACCGGCTCGCCGGATTCGCTCCGGCGGATCTCGACGCCGCGTTCGCCGACCGTGCGGTCGTCAAGGCGACCTTGATGCGGATCACGCTGCACGCGGTCCACGCCGACGACTACCAGGGCTTCCGCGAGGCGATGGAGCCGACCCTGTACGGCTCCCGGCTCGGCTATCGCTTCGCCGCTGCCGGGCTCACCCCGGCGGACGCCCATGAACTGCTGCCGGGGCTGCTGTCGTTCGCCGAGCGGCCGCGAACGGCCGCCGAGATGGAGGCGTGGCTCGAGGAGCGGCTGGGCGTCGAGAAGAAGGCCGGGGCGTGGTGGGGGCTGAAGGGCTATGCGCCCCTGCATCACGCGGTCACCGGCGGGCCGTGGTCCTTCGGCTGGCGGCCGTCCTTCCGCGCGGCGCGGACGGGCGCCCTTTCCGCCGGGGGGCGGGAGATATCGCCGGAGGTGCTGCGCAGCCTTCTGCTGCGCTATCTGGAGGGGTTCGGCCCGGCGTCTGTGGCGGACATGGCACAGTTCGCCATGGTCCAGCGGACCCCGATACGCCAGGCGCTGCGCGCGCTCGACAGCGCCGTCGAGGAGCTCCAAGGGCCCGGCGGCGCCGCGCTGTTCGACCTCCCGGGCGCCCCGCGCCCGCCCGCGGACACCCCGGCCCCGCCCCGGCTCATGGCGATGTGGGACAGCATCCTGCTCGCGTACGCCGACCGCGGCCGCGTGATCCCTCCGGACTACCGCCGGGTGGTGATCCGCAACAACGGCGATGTGCTGCCCACACTGCTGGTCGACGGCTATGTCGCGGGCGTGTGGCGGCCGGTCGACGGGGGCATCGAGGCGACGGCCTTCCATGAACTCCCGCCCGCGGCATGGGACGGGCTCGCCGCGGAGGCCCGCTCCCTGACGGCCCTGCTGGCCGACCGCGACCCCCGGCCCTACAGCCGCTACGACCACTGGTGGGCCAAGCTTTCCGGCGCCCAGGTGCGCGTACTCCCCGGCTAGGTCCGGCACCCGCCACACCGCTTATCCTCGGCCGATGGACAGGATCACCACCCAGGCGCCCGCTCTCGTGCTGCGCCCCTGGGACCCCGCGGACGCTGTCGATCTGGTCGGGCTGTGCCAGGACCCCGTCCTGCGACGCTGGACGAACACGCCCGTGGACGACGAGGCGGGCGCGGTGCGCTGGATCCAGGAGCAGCAGCGGGGCCGGGCGGCCGGGCACCGCTTCGCGTTCGCCATTGTGGAGACCCGAGCCACGTCGTCCGAGGGGCGCTTGGTGGGCGATGTAGTGCTCAAGAACGTCACCCCCGGCGCACCCTCGGCCGAGGTCGGTTACTGGACCGCGGCGCACGCGCGCGGCCGGGGAGTGGCTTCCAGTGCGCTGCGGGCCTTGACCGACTGGGCCTTCACCACGTTCGCCGGTGACGGACTGGCGCGACTCGAGTTGCTGCACCAAGTGGACAACGCGGCGTCCTGCGGCGTCGCGCGGAAGTGCGGGTACGAACTGACCGCGCTGCTGCCGCCGGCACCGCCCGCGTTCCCCGGCGACGGCCATCTGCACGTACGGACACGGAAACCGTCACCGTCACCGTAGATACGCGCGTTCGTCGACGCGCCGGGTCGGCGAGCCCAGGAAGACATCCGGGGCGGCGGGACCGTAGGCGACGTTGAGGGTGTCGAGCCGGTAGGACCACTCCCCGCCGCAGAAGCCGACGAAGCGGTAGTTGATCCGCCACCGCAGCCACTCCCCGGGCGCGAGCCGCACCGCGGGCGGGCGGCGATGGCGGCGGGGCATGCTGAACAGCGACGCCTCAGGGGGACGGACCCGCAGCAGGCCCCCGGCCTCCTGAAGCACCACTCCGGGGTCGGAGAGTTCCCGTACGGAGGCGTGCGGCTCGAAGGAGTCGGCTTCCCGCATGACGACCTCGTGTACGGCCGACGCCAGGCCGGGCGGCAGCGGAAACGCGAGGGGAGCCGCGTTCCTCCGGGCGGCTTCGGAGCCGCCCCGAGAGGTTTTGGTCCACTCGGTGCGCACCCATTGAACGACGGCGTCCATGGCCCGATCATCAGGCACGGGTCACCGCGCCGCCACCGGCTTTCCGCCGAGGCGGTACGAATCCCTGGAGGGGGCATGGTGCTGCGGGAGGCGAGTGGCGGATCGGCCGGGGGCGGCGCCCTGGAAGACCTCGTGCACTGGCGCGGCGAGACCGCCCGGCTCGTCCGGGCCGTGCGGTGCGAAGGCGACACCACGACCGTCACCTTCACCCGTGCCCACGCCGCTGCCGCCGCCGCGAGGGTCGTCGATGGGTCGGCGAGTCCGGACGAGCTCGTGGACTGGGCCCAGGCGGTGCACTTCGAGGAGTGGGTGGACTTCGAAGCGGGCCACGAGGACCTGCTGACGCAGTTCCTGTTCGAGATCTCGACGCCCGAGCTGTGTGAGCCCGTCACCGTCGAGCTGTGCCGACGGTGGCTGGGCGACCTGCGGGAATCGTCGGCACACCGCGCCTCGGGGGCTACGAGAACGAGTCCAGACCCGTGAGGTCGCCGGACAGCGCCCAGAGCCGGGCCGCCGCGGCGGGATCCGTGGCCCAGGGCTTGACTCCGCCGGTCAGCATGTCGTCGGTGGTGGCGGGCTCGGCGATGTCGCAGTCCTGGCAGTAGGCCCCGCCGTGGCCGTCCAGGAGGGGCGAGGTGGCGGCCCAGACGGCCGTCGCCGCGCCCTGGGCCGGGGTCTTGAAGCCGTCCGCGGGCCTGCCGTCGGCGGTGATCCAGCCCTGGGTCAACTGTTCGTCGTGAGGGATGTGCCGCTGGAGCGGGGTGAGGATGCTGCCCGGGTGCAGGGCGAAGGCGCGCACCCCGTGGTCCGCGCCCAGGGTGTCGAGGGCCTGGGCGAAGAGGGCGTTCGCGGTCTTGGACTGGGCGTAGGCCAGAAACCGGTCGTAGCCGGTGCGGAATTGGGGGTCCTCCCAGCGGATGTCGGAGAGGAAGTGGCCCGAGGAGGCCACCGACACCACCCGCGCCCCGCCGGGGGCCAGGGCCGGGCGGAGGCGGTTGACGGCCGCGCTCCCCCGTTGCCCCCGTGCGCTCCCGTGTGCCGGGCCGGTGCCGGGCAGCCTCGGGGGGATCCGTCCGTCCCGGGAGGTGCCGTGCACGGACCGTCGCTCGCCGGTTGGCTGCTGGTCGCGCTGTGCGCGGCCACGGGGTCGTACTGCCTGCTGCGCATGCGCGGCGAGCCGCCCGGGCTGCCGCGGCGGGCCGCGGGGGCCGAGGCGCTGATGGGGTGGGGCATGGCGGTGATGGCGGTGCCCGCCGCGGCGCTGGACCCCCGGCCCTGGGGCCCGCCCGTCCTGGCGGCGGTGTTCGCCGTGGCGGCCGTACGGGCGCTGCTGCCCGCGCGGCGCGGCGGCGAGGACCTGGGCCATCATCTGCACCACGCGGTGGGGGCGTTGGCGATGGTCTATATGGCGCTCGCGATGGCGGTGGGCAGCCCGGCGGGGGCCCACGGCCACGCCGGGCACGGGGCGGAGGGGCGGGCGCCTGGCGGGGTGCCGCCGCTCACGGGCGTGCTGCTCGCGTATTTCGCGGTGTATGTGGTGTGGTCGGCGACGCGCCGGCTCGTCCCGGCGGCCACGGTCACCGCGGGCGCCGGGGCGGGCGGCGAACCCGGGCGGCCCGCCTGGTCGCGGCGGCCCGAACTGGCCGACGCGTGCAGGCTGTCCATGGCGATCGGGATGTCCGCGATGCTGCTGACCCTCTGAGCGCCCCGCCCGGCCCTCCCCGCGGCCGTGGCGTACGTCACTTCCGGCCACCGAACCGTACCCGCCTCGCTGTCGTGCTCACTAAGGTGACGCCATGATGGTCCCGCTCGCGCTGATGGGCCTCGGCGCTCTGGCGGCGGCAATGGCGCCCCGCCTGCTGGCCCGGTCCGACTGGGCCGACCGCGAACCTGTGCTCGCCCTGTGGGTGTGGCAGTGCGTGGTGGTCGCCGTATTGCTGTGCTGCGGGCTGACCATGGCGCTGACCGCGGCGGCCGCGTCCCAGGCCGTGCGCGGGAATGTCTTCGCCCCCGCGCCCCAGGGCGTGGTGGAGGCGTACGCGCTGTCCGCGTACGGGCCCTGGGCCGCCCCCGTCGCCGTCGTCCTGGCCTGCGGCGCGGTGTGGACGGCGGTGATGCTGACGCGGGAGATCGGACGCGCGCGGGCACGGCGCAAGCAGCGGCGGGCCGAACTGCTCGACCGCTGCCCGGCGTTGCCCGGCGAGGAGCCCGCCGAGGACCGTCTGGTGGTGCTGGAGGGCGACCGGCCCGAGGCGTGGTGGCTGCCGGGCACTCCGCCCCGGCTGGTCATCACCACGGCGGCGCTGCGCCGCCTCAAGGGGCGTCGGCTGGATGCCGTTCTGGCCCATGAGCAGGGGCACGCCCGGGCCCGCCACCACTGGCTGCTGCACTGCTCGTCCGCGCTGGCCACCGGCTTTCCTCAGGTGCCGGTGTTCGCGGCCTTCCGCGACCAGGTGCACCGGCTCGTGGAGCTGGCCGCCGACGACTCCGCCTCGCGGCGCTTCGGGCGGCTGACGACCGCGCTCGCGCTGGTCGAACTGAACGAGCACCGGGGGGTGTTCGGGCCCGTCCCGGCCCAGCTCGCGGAGGTCCCGCAGCGCGTGGACCGGCTGCTCGCCCCCGCCGCGCGGCTCTCCCCCGCCCGCCGCCTGCGGCTGACGGCCGCGGCGGCGCTGGTCCCCGTCGTGCCGCTGGTGGTCACGCTGGTCCCGGCGCTGCGGGTGCTGGGCTGAGCCGGGCGTAAACCTTTCGCCGGGGCGGGGCGCCCGCGGCTACAGTCGCGCGCTGTCACCTACCCGGGAAGGCCTGAGCCACATGACCCGCACGACGTGCACGACCCCCGCACCGACCGAGCGGCCCGGCGACCGGGCGCTGACGACCCCCACCGTCTCGTGTGTCTTCGTGTGCCACGACGGCGCGGGGCGCATCCTGCTCGCCCGGCGCGGCGCGGCGGCGCGCGACGAGCCGGGGACCTGGGACACGGGGGCCGGGGCGCTCGAACACGGCGAGTCGTTCGAGGCGGCCGTCGCGCGTGAGGTCCGTGAGGAGTACACCGCGGAGGCCCTCACGGTCGAGACCCTCGGGGTCCGCAACATTCTGCGCGGCGATCCCGTCTCCCACTGGGTGGCCGTGGTGTGCGCCGTGGAGGTGGACCCGGCGCGGGTCGCCATCGGCGAGCCGCACAAGTTCGACGCGCTCGGCTGGTTCGCCCCGGACGACCTGCCCGCCCCGCGCCACTCGCAGCTGGCGGCGACCCTCGACCTCTTCCGCGCCCTGCGAGGCTAGGCCCTGGCCGCCCCCCGCGCCCGCCGGTGCGCGATCATCGACTCATGCATGTGTCGAAGCTCCATGCCGTACGCACGGCCGCCGTCCTCGCCGCGCTCTTCGTGATCCTGCTGGTGCCGGTCGCGGCCGGCTGGGGGCCGCTGGTGGACGCGGACGGGGACATCGCCGAAGCCCTGCACCGGACCGCGGTGACGCACCACGGCTGGACCGAGGCCAACAAGGTGCTGACCGACTGGGTGTGGGATCCCTGGACGATGCGTGCGGGGCTGACGCTGCTGGCCGGGTGGCTGCTGTGGCGGCGGATGTGGCTGCTCGCGATGTGGATCGCGGCCACCGCCGCCGCGGGGACGGCGCTCCAGCAGGGCATCAAGGCGGCGGTCGGCCGGGAGCGCCCGCACTGGACGAACCCGGTGGACTCGGCGCACTACGCCGCCTTCCCGTCCGGCCACGCCCTCACCGCGACCGTCGCGTTCGGCCTGCTGCTGTGGGTGATGACGCTGTGCGGGGCGCGCGCGGTGTGGCTGCGGGCCGCGACCGTACTGGCTGTGGTGTCGGTGGCCGGGGTGGGGTTCACCCGGGTGTATCTGGGGGTGCACTGGCCCACGGATGTGCTGGGCGGCTGGCTGCTGGGCGCCGCCCTCGTGTACGCGGCGGCGGCCACGTACCCGTACCCGCCGGACCGGGAGGACGAGCGCGCCGAGGAGTGACCCGCCGCCGGCGGCGAGCGCGAGCCCACCCGCATCGGCCGGGCGGGCACCGCCTGGGCCGCGGGCCTGGAACGATGGGGGCATGACGATCAAGGGCGCGCTGTTCGACTTCTCCGGGACCCTCTTCCGCATCGAGCCGACCGACGCCTGGCTGCGGGCCGTGCTCGACGCCTCGGGCACGGTCCTCCCGGAGGAGGACCTGCTGCGGTACGCCCGGCGGCTGGAGGACGTGGGGGCGCTGCCGGGCGGTGCGCCGCCGCTGGCGGTGCCGCCGCACCTGAGCGAGGTGTGGGGCACGCGGGACCGCAGCGCGGAGGAGCACCGCGCCGCCTATACGGGGCTGGCCCGGGAGGTGCCGCTGCCCGACGCCGGGCTGTACGACGCGCTGTACGACCGTCACATGCAGCCGGCCGCCTGGCGGCCGTACCCCGACGCGGCCGAGGTGCTGGGCGAACTGCGGCGGCGCGGGGTGCGGATCGCGGTGGTCAGCAACATCGGCTGGGATCTGCGGCCGGTGTTCCGGGCGCATGGTCTTGACGAGTTCGTGGACGCCTATGTGCTGTCGTTCGAGCACGGCGTCCAGAAGCCCGACCCCCGGCTGTTCCGGGTGGCGTGCGACGCGCTCGGGCTGGCCCCGGAAGACGCCGTGATGGTGGGGGACGACCGGCGGGCGGACGCGGGGGCTGCGCGGCTGGGGTGCCGGGTGCATCTGGTGGACCATCTGCCGGTGGAGCGCCGCCCCGACGGGTTGCGGCCGGTGCTCGACCTCGCGGGCGCGGCCCAGGCGCCCTGACGCCCGGTCACAGACTCGGTGAAACCGCCGATTCGGACGATCCCCCGCGTCGCCCGAACCGGCGGAGCATCGGGGCCCGCCCAGGGCACAGGGTGGCGGACAACCCGAGACCGCACTGAGTATATTGGCCATGAGCCAGTCAACGCAGGAGTTACAGCATGTCCCCCCGCAGCCCTTCGGTCAATGAGGAGTTGCGCCGCCGGTCCCAGGAGCGTCTGCTTCAGGCGACGGTCGATCTGGTCGGCGAGCGCGGCTACGAGGCGACGACTCTCGCCGACATCGCCGACCGGGCCGGGGCCGCGCGCGGTCTGGTTTCGTACTACTTCCCGGGCAAGCGCCAGTTGCTCCAGACGGCCGTGCACCGGCTGATGCACCTGGAGCTGGCCAAGGGGCTGGAGCGGGAGCCGCGGCCGGACGGCGAGGGCGCGGGCCGGGAGTGGCTGGCGCGGGCGATCGACGCGATCCTGGGGCTGGCCGTGGAGCGTCCGCTGCTGATGCGGACGCATATGGCGGGCATTCTGACGGCCGAGGGGTTCATCCAGTGCCCCGAGCAGCAGCGGCTGGCCATGCTGCTGCGCGACACGATGGTGCGGTACGGGTCGCCGGATCCGGACGCGGACTACCCGCTGTTACGGGCGCAGCTGATGGGCGCGGTGGTCGCGCTGCTGCTGCCGGGGGCTCCGATGCCGGTCGAGCGGCTGCGGGCGGAGCTGTTCAACCGCTACGGGCTGGAGTGGGAGTTGAGCCGCCCGCCGGGCGCGGAGCGGCCCGGCGGGACGGAAAACCAGGACGAGCAAGACAAGCAAGACAGCCGGGACGCCCCGGACGACCTGGGGTCGTCCGGGGCGGGCGGTCAGCGGTAGTCGGGCTGCGTCTGCACGTTCAGCTCGGGCACCCGCACCGACCGGGCGCTGTCGGTGCGCCGGTCGTCGATCTTCAGGACGTCGAAGCCCTTGGCGATGTCGTTCGAGTAGATGTAGCCGTTGTAGTAGTACGCGGACCAGGAGCCGCCGCCGACCAGCGTCTCGGTGGAGATGGGGCCGCGCTCGAAGTAGCCGATCTCCTTGGGGTGGTCGGAGTCGGTGAACTCCCAGATGGACACGCCGCCCTGGTACCAGGCCTGAACCATGATGTCGCGGCCCTTGACCGGGATCAGCGAGCCGTTGTGGGCGACGCAGTTCTCGGTGTTCGCCTGGTGGCGCGGGATCTTGTAGTAGCTCCGGAAGACCAGCTTGCGGCGGTCGCCCTTGCCGACGATGTCGTAGATGCCGTCGGCGCCGCGGTTCGGGCCGACCTCGGCGTTGCAGGTCGCGGCCCCGCCGCCGCCGAGCTCGTCGGTGAACACAACCTTGTCGCCGCGCTCGTTGAAGGTCGCCGAGTGCCAGAAGGCGAAGTTGACGTTGTCCTCGACCCGGTCGATGACGCGCGGCTTGGCCGGGTTGGCGATGTCCAGAAGGATGCCGTCACCCATGCACGCGCCCGCCGCCAGCTTCAGCTTGGGGAAGGTGGTGATGTCGTGGCAGCCGGTCGTCTTGGACACGCCCGGGTTGGTGGGGGCGCCCGGGTTGCCGCCGTCCGGGAAGAGCACCGGGAAGTCGATGACCGCCGACTTCTCGGGGGCGCTGCGCGGCACCTTGATGACGGAGATCCCGTCGTGTGGCGGCTGGCAGTCCGGGAAGGTGGCGTCCGGGGAGTACGAGGAGACGTAGATGTAGACGTTCTGCCGCTCGGGCACCAGGGTGTGGGTGTGGGAGCCGCAGGCGGTCTCGACGGCCGCGACGTACTTCGGCGCGGTCTTGTCGGTGATGTCGAAGACCTTCATGCCCTCCCAGGACGACTTCTCCGTGGCGGGCTGCGTGGTGCTGTTGCAGGAGTTGTCGCTGCGCGAGGAGTCCGTGGACAGGAAGAGCAGGTTCCCGGAGACGCTGATGTCGTTCTGGGAGCCGGGGCAGAGCACCTGGCTGACGGTCTTCGGCTGCTTCGGGTTGCTGATGTCGTAGATGACGAAGCCGTCGTAGTTGCCCGCGAAGGCGTACTTGCCCTGGAAGGCCAGGTCGGAGTTGGTGCCCTTGAGGGCCTGCTTGGGGATGTTCGTCAGATGGCTGACGTTGTCGCTGTGGACGACCTCGTCCACGCCGGGTATCTCGCCGCTCTTGATGGCCGCCTTGACGTCAGCGGCCTGATCCTCCGTTACCCGCTTGCCCTTGGGGTCGGCGCCGGGGTCGGGCGTCGCGGCCGCCGGGCTCGCGGCGAACAGCGAGGCGAGGAGGCCGAAGGCGACGACGGCTGTACCGAAGTGCCGGGGCCGCATCGGGGATCTGTGGCGCACCTGGAATCTGTGCCACGGCTTCAACTGCGTCCTCCCTTGGTTCACGTTCGGGTTGAACGATGCGTGGACCTGAGTCGTGGGCAGTATGGCTTGTTTCATGTACAGACCAACAGTCGGCAATGAATATGTAACGAAGATTCTCGGCCGGGATCAGCCACTTACGTGCTAATACGGTCACCAGCACAGCTTGCAAGCATCCCTGGAGGTCACGGTGTTGATCCGGCGTACGACCACGACCACCCGCGCCGTCCGGCTCGCGGTCGCGGCGGTGACCGCGGCCCTGGCGCTGGCCCTCACCGGCTGCGAGTCCGAAGGCGGCGCCAAGACCGACGACAAGGGCAAGGAGGCCGGTCCCTCGGTCATCGCGCCGGGCAAGCCCGGCGAGGCGGCCGAGAAGCTGACGGCCGAGGAGGCGGCGAAGGCCAAGAAGGAGGACGACTCCCCCAACTCGGCCGATTTCGCGTACGTGAGCATGATGATCGAGCATCACCGGCAGGCCCTGGTGATGACCGATCTGGCCCCCGACCGGGCGAAGTCGTCGAAGGTGAAGCGGCTCGCCGAGCGCATCGCCGCCGGGCAGCAGCCGGAGATCGAGGCGATGCAGGGCTGGCAGAAGACGAACGGCTGGACGAAGGACCAGGGCGGCGGCGCGCCGGAGCACGCGGGCGGGCACGGCCACGACGCCATGCCCGGGATGGCCACCGAGAAGCAGCTGGACCAGCTGCGCGCGGCCCGCGGCGCCGACTTCGACAAGCTCTTCCTCAAGCTCATGATCACCCATCACTCCGGTGCGGTCTCCATGGCCACGGACGTCCTGGCCAAGGGCAACAACCTGCGGGTGGAGGAGATGGCGGACGACGTCATCTCTCAGCAGAGCGCCGAGATCCGGCGGATGGAGCAGCTCGGATAGCGCACGCTCGGATAGCGCAGGCCCGGAGAGCCGAAAGCCGGCGCCCGGGCCGATGACCGGCGCCCCGGCGTCAGCTTTCGGCCCGGACGTCACCCGGGAGCCTGGCATCGGGCGCGTAATTCCGGACCGGAGCCCGTCCCGGGTGCGATGCTGGAGACATCCTGCGGAAGGAGCTCCTCCGTGCTTCGCGTAGCAGTCGTCGGTTCCGGGCCGAGCGGGGTCTACGCCGCCCAGGCGCTCGTCCAGCAGCAGACCGTGCCCGATGTGGCCGTGGACGTACTGGACCGGCTGCCGTGCCCGTACGGCCTGGTGCGCTACGGGGTCGCCCCGGACCACGAGAAGATCAAGTCGCTCCAGAACACCCTGCGCACGGTCCTGGAGCACCCCCGGGTCAGCTTCCTGGGCAATGTGCCGGTGGGGCCCGCGCCGCTGGTGCCCGAGCGGCTGCTGGGGCTCTACCACGCGGTCGTGTACTGCGTCGGGGCGGCGTCCGACCGCCGGCTCGGCGTCCCCGGGGAGGAGCTGCCGGGCAGCTTCTCGGCCACCGAGTTCGTCTCCTGGTACAGCGCCCACCCCGACTCGGCGATCGACGCCTTCGCGCTGGGGGCGCGCTCCGCCGTGGTCATCGGGGTCGGCAATGTCGCGGTCGACGTGGCGCGGGTGCTCGCCCGCGGGGCGGAGGAGCTGCGCGCCACCGATGTGCCGCACGCCGCGCTCGGCGTGCTCGCCGACAGCCGGGTGGCCGATGTCCACATGGTCGGCAGGCGCGGTCCGTCGCAGGCCAAGTTCACCACCAAGGAGCTGCGCGAGCTCGGCGCGCTGGCCGGTGCCGATGTGCTGGTGCGGCCCGAGGAGCTGGCGATGGACCCCGCGTTCGCGGACCCCTCGGAGCTGCCGGGGGCAGGTCGGCGCAATGTGGAAGTGCTGCGCGACTGGGCGCGCCGCGCCCCCGAAGGCCGGCCACGCCGGATCCATCTGCGGTTCTTCCTGCGCCCGGCGGCGCTGCTCGGCGAGGCCTCCGTACGGGCGGTGCGGTTCGAGCGGACCGCGCCGGACGGGATGGGCGGGGTCGCGGGGACCGGCGAGTTCGAGGACGTACCGGCGCAGCTGGTGCTGCGGTCGGTGGGCTACCGGGGCGTGCCGCTGCCGGGGCTGCCGTTCGCCACGGACAGCGGGACGGTCCCGCATACCGAGGGGCGGGTGGTGCGCGGCGGCGCGCCGTCGCCCGGCGAGTATGTCGCGGGGTGGATCAAGCGCGGTCCGACCGGGGTGATCGGCACGAACCGCTCGTGTGCCAAGGAGACCGTCGCCTCCCTCCTGTCCGACGCGGACGCCCTGGCCTCGCGCCCGGTGACCGAGGACCCGCGGGAGGCGCTGCGGGCGATGGGCCTGGAGCCGGTGGAGTGGCCCGGCTGGCTGCGGATCGAGGCGGCGGAGTCGGCGCTCGGGCAGGCGCTGGGGCGGCAGCGGGTGAAGATCCCGGACTGGCCCGGGCTGCTGACGGCGGCCCGCGACGCTCGGGGCTGAACTCCGGGAGCGCTCGCGGCCGAGTTGCCGGGAGCGCTCGGCGCCGAGCCCCGGCGGCCTGGTCACACAGCGGCAACGCCCGGGAAATCAACAAACTGTTCAAGGCTTCTACCGTCGCGTCCTGTTGTCGTGCTACCCACTCCCCAGCTGCCTCATCAGCCGCAGCGTTCCCGTAGCCGCCCAAGGAGCCCGTATGAAGTCCGCACGCCACCCCGTGGACGAGGTCCCGCCGCCCGGACAGCTCGCCGCCTTCGGTCTTCAGCATGTGCTCGCGATGTACGCGGGCGCGGTCGCCGTGCCGCTGATCGTCGGCGGTGCCATGAAGCTGCCGCCCGCTGACCTGGCGTATCTCATCAACGCCGACCTGCTGCTGTGCGGGATAGCCACCGTGCTCCAGTGTGTGGGGCTGTGGCGGTTCGGCGTACGGCTGCCGATCATGCAGGGCTGTACCTTCGCCGCGGTCACCCCGATGGTGCTGATCGGCACGGAGGGCGGCGGGCTGCCGGCGATCTACGGCTCGGTGATCGTCGCGGGCGTGGCGATGATCCTGCTCGCGCCGGTCTTCGGACGGCTGCTGCGCTTCTTCCCGCCGCTGGTGACCGGCACGGTGATCCTCGTCATCGGGCTGTCGCTGCTGCCGGTGGCGGGCAACTGGGCCGCGGGCGGCCAGGGTTCCGCGGACTTCGGGGCGCCGAAGAACCTGGGGCTGGCCGCCGGGGTGCTGGTCACCGTCCTGGCCGTGCAGCGCTTCGCGCCCGGCTTCCTGGGCCGGATCGCGGTGCTGGTGGGCATCGTGGCCGGGACGGCGGCGGCCGTGCCGCTCGGCTTCACCGACTTCTCGGGCATCGGCGACACCGACTGGCTCGGTGTCTCCACGCCCTTCCACTTCGGCGCCCCGACCTTCGAGGCGGCGGCCATCGCCTCGATGCTGGTCGTCGCGGTGGTGACGATGACCGAGACCACCGGGGACTTCATCGCGGTGGGCGAGATGACCGGCCGCGAGGTCGACGCGCGGCGGCTCGCGGACGGGCTGCGCGCGGACGGCGCGGCCACCCTGCTCGGCGGGGTCTTCAACACCTTCCCGTACACCGCCTTCGCCCAGAACGTCGGCCTGGTGGGGATGACGCGGGTGCGCAGCCGGTGGGTGGTGGCCACGGCGGGCGGCATTCTGGTGCTGCTGGGCCTGGCGCCCAAGCTGGGCGCGCTGGTCGCGGCGGTCCCGGCGCCGGTGCTGGGCGGGGCCGGTCTGGTGATGTTCGGGACGGTCGCGGCGAGCGGGCTGCGGACCCTGGCGGGGGTGGACTTCCGGGACAACCACAACCTCACGGTGGTCGCGGTGTCGGTCGCGGTCGGGCTGCTGCCGGTCGGTGTGCCGGGCGTGTACCAGGAGTTTCCGCACTGGTTCCAGACGGTGATGAACAGCGGGATCAGCGCGGGCTGCCTCACCGCCATCGCGCTCAACCTGCTCTTCAACCATCTGCCGGCCGGGGCCGGGCGGGCCTCAGCCCCGGTCGTCGGCGGCGTCGGCGGGGCGCAGGTCCTGGCGGGCGGCGGCGAGCAGGACGGTGTCGAGCAGTCCGGGGAACAGCGCCTCTAGGTCCTCGCGGCGCAGGGCGTTCATCTTGGCGGTGCCGCGGTAGATCTGGCTGATCACGCCGCACTCCCGGAGCACCCGGAAGTGGTGGGTGGTGGTGGACTTGGTCACCGGCAGGTCGACATCCGAGCAGGTCAGCTCGTGGGCCTCGGCCGCCAGGGCCCGCACCACCCGCAGCCGCATCGGATCGGACAGCGCGTGCAGCACGTCCTCGAGGCGGATGTCGTCGCGCGCGGGGTGCTCGAGCGAACGGCCGGTCGGCTGTTCCTGGGCGGGGGTCTGCGTCTGCACGGCTACTCCTCGGTGCCTGGCTGGCAGACCCATTCTACGAGCATGGTACGAGACTCTTCGTAATTTGACGCCTGGCGTACTACGAGGGTTATCGTACAAGGGTCCCGTGGAAGACATGAGAGGGAGCCCTGCCGTGAGCGCGCTGTTCGAGCCCTACACCCTGCGGTCGCTGACCATTCCCAACCGGATCTGGATGTCGCCCATGTGCCAGTACTCCGCCGAGGTCGACGGCCCGGACGCGGGTGTGGCCGGCGACTGGCACTTCTCGCACTACACCTCGCGGGCCGTCGGCGGCACCGGTCTGGTCCTGGTCGAGGCCACCGCCGTCAGCCCCGAGGGCCGGATCAGCCCCGCCGACCTGGGCCTGTGGAACGACACCCAGACCGACGCCTTCCGCCGGATCACCGCCTTCCTCAAGGCCCACGGCACCACGCCGGGCATTCAGCTGGCCCACGCCGGGCGCAAGGCCTCGACCGACCGGCCGTGGCTGGGCGGCGGGCCCGTGGCCGAGGACCGGGGCGGCTGGCAGCCGCTCGGGCCCAGCCCGGTGCCGTTCGACGAGGGCCACCCCGTGCCCGAGGAGCTGACGGCCGACCAGATCCGCGAGGTCGTGGCCCAGTTCGCCGAGGCGGCGCGGCGCGCGCTGGCCGCCGGGTTCGAGGTCGCCGAGGTCCACGGCGCGCACGGCTATCTGATCGGCGAGTTCCTCTCGCCGTACAGCAACCACCGCACCGACGAGTACGGCGGGTCCTTCGAGAACCGGACGCGCTTCGCGCTCGAGGTCGTGGACGCCGTACGCGCGGTGTGGCCGGACGAACTGCCGCTGTTCTTCCGGATCTCGGCGACCGACTGGCTGACCGAGGACGACTCCGACGAACGCCAGGGCTGGACCGCCGACGACACCGTGCGGTTCGCGCGGGAGCTCAAGGCACACGGCGTGGACCTGCTGGACGTCTCCACCGGCGGCAACGCGGCGCGGGTGCGGATCCCGACCGGCCCGGGCTACCAGGTGCCGTTCGCCGCGCGGATCAAGGCGGAGACCGGGCTGCCGGTCGCCGCGGTCGGCCTGATCACCGAGCCGGAGCAGGCCGAGAAGATCGTCGCCAATGACGAGGCGGACGCCGTACTGCTCGGGCGGGAGCTGCTGCGCGACCCGTACTGGGCGCGGCGCGCGGCGCGCGAACTGGGTGCGGCCGTCACGGCCCCCTCGCAGTACGGCCGGGCCGTCTGACCTGCGGCTGCGTGGGCCGAGCAGGCCGTTGTCAGTGGCGGGGTGCAGACTCTGTGATGTCGGACACATCGCAAGGAGTGATGCCCCATGGACGACGTCCTGCTCGCCATCGGCACCCGTAAGGGGCTGTTCCTCGGGCGCCGCGGCGGTGGGGGCTGGGAGCTGACCGGTCCGCACTTCCCGATGCAGGCGGTGTACTCCGTCGGCATCGACACCCGCCGCGCCGTGCCCCGGCTGCTGGTCGGGGCGGACAGTTCCCACTGGGGCCCGTCGGTCTTCCGCTCCGACGACCTCGGGCGCAGCTGGCATGAGCCGCCCGCGCCCGCGGTCCGCTTCCCCGAGGGCACCGACACCTCGCTGGAGCGGGTGTGGCAGCTGCATCCGGCCGGGCCCGCCGCGCCCGAGGTGGTGTACGCGGGCACCCAGCCGGGCGCCCTCTTCCGCTCCGACGACGGCGGCGAGACCTTCGAGTTCGTACGGAGCCTGTGGGACCACCCGCAGCGGCCGGAGTGGGGCGCGGGCTTCGGCGGCCAGGCAGTCCACACCGTCGTCACCGACCCCCGCGACGCCGGCGCGGTGCTGGCGGCCGTGTCCTCGGGCGGGGTGTACCGGTCGGCGGACGGCGGGGCGAGCTGGGCGCCGTCCAACACCGGGCTGAAGGCGGAGTTCCTGCCCGACCACTATCCGGAGTTCGGCCAGTGCGTTCACAAGATCGCGCCGGACGCGGTGGACCCCGACCGGCTGTATCTCCAGAACCACGGCGGGGTGTACCGCAGCGACGACGCCGGGGCGACCTGGACGGAGATCGGCAAGGGGCTCCCCGCCGACTTCGGATTCGCGGTCGCCGCCCACCCCGGGCGCGGCGGCGTCGCCTATGTGTTCCCGGTCAACGACGGCTCGGACCGCTATCCGCCCGACTACCGCTGCCGGATCTACCGCACCGAGGACGCGGGGGCGTCGTGGTCCGAGCTGTCCGCCGGGCTGCCGGAGGAGCACCACTACGGGGTGGTCCTCCGGGACGCGCTGCGCACGGACGACGCCGACCCGGCGGGTGTCTACTTCGGCAATCGCAACGGCGAGGTGTACGCGAGCGCGGACGACGGCGACAGCTGGCGGCTGGTCGCCGAGCATCTGCCGGACGTCCTGTGCGTGCGGGCCGCGGTGGTGGGGTGAGGGGCGAACCCGGGTGAGGGACGTACCCGGGTGAGGGGGCTCCGGTGAGATGGCGCACGGCCACGCGCCGAGCCACTAGAGTGACGCGACGTGGCACGACCCTTGAACGAAATCGTAGAAGCAGGCTGGGCCAAGGCACTTGAACCGGTCGAAGGACGCATCGCCGCGATGGGCGACTTCCTGCGGGCCGAGATAGCAGCGGGGCGCACCTACCTCCCGGCCGGGAAGAATGTGCTGCGCGCCTTCCAGCAGCCTTTCGACGAGGTGCGAGTCCTGATCGTGGGTCAGGATCCCTATCCGACGCCCGGCCACGCGGTGGGGCTGAGCTTCTCGGTGGCCCCCGAGGTGCGGCCGCTGCCCGGCAGCCTGGAGAACATCTACCGCGAGCTGCACACCGACCTCGGTCTGCCCCGCCCCTCCAACGGCGATCTGACCCCGTGGTCCGAGCAGGGCGTGCTGCTGCTCAACAAGGCGCTGACCACCGCGCCGCGCAGGCCCGCCGCCCACCGCGGCAAGGGCTGGGAGGAAGTCACCGAGCAGGCCATCCGGGCGCTGGCCGCGCGCGGCCGCCCCCTGGTGTCCATCCTGTGGGGCCGCGACGCCCGGAACGTACGGCCGCTGCTCGGGAGCCTGCCGGCCGTCGAGTCCGCCCACCCCTCCCCCATGTCGGCCGACCGCGGCTTCTTCGGCTCACGTCCGTTCAGCCGCGCCAATGACCTCCTCGTACAGCAAGGGGCCCAGCCGGTGGACTGGCGCCTTCCCTGACCGCTTCCTTCCTGGTGAGCGGCAGGTAGTCTGCCCGCCATGACGACACACCCGAACACCCCTGCGGGCTGGTACGCCGACCCGCAGGGCACGCCGAACCAGCTGCGCTGGTGGGACGGCGCACAGTGGACCGAGCACACCCACCCGGGCCAGCCGGGGCAGGTACCGCAGCAGCCGGCCCAGCCGGTCGCGGACCCGACGAAGATCCAGCATCAGGTGCAGCAGCAGGCGGGTGTCGCCCCGGTCTACGCGGGCGGCGGCACGCTCTTCAGCGAGCCGGTGCTGGTGGTGAACCAGAAGGCCAAGCTGATCGAGCTCACCAACGAGTACAGCGTCTTCGACCAGCACGGGCGGACCATAGGGTCGGTGGTCCAGGTCGGCCAGAGCACGCTCAAGAAGGTGGCTCGGTTCATGACGAGCCTCGACCAGTTCATGACCCACAAGCTGGAGATCCGCGACGCCCACGGGCAGCCGCATCTGGTGCTCACCCGCCCGGCGAAGTTCATCAAGTCCAAGGTGCTGGTGACCCGCCCGGACGGCCAGCCGGTCGGCGAGATCGTACAGCAGAACGCCATCGGCAAGATCAACTTCGCGATTCAGGTCAACGGCCAGCAGATCGGCGCCATCAAGGCGGAGAACTGGCGCGCCTGGAACTTCGCCATCGTCGACCACACCGACGTCGAGATCGCCCGGATCACCAAGACCTGGGAAGGTCTGGCGAAGACGATGTTCACCACCGCGGACAACTACGTCCTCCAGATCCACCGCCAGCTGCCCGATCCGCTGCTGAGCCTCGTCGTGGCCACCGCACTCACCGTGGACACGGCGCTCAAGCAGGATGCGCGCGGGTTCGGCTGAGCCGGTGGGCGACCGCACAAAGCGGGAAACACAGCGGGAATTCGTCCTCGGGATCGACTCGGGCGGCTCCGGCGTCCGAGTCGCGCTGTCCCATGGCGACGGTCCGGGGAACGGCCCGACCTGGTCCTCGCCCACGCCCGCCGTGGTCGGCGACCGGGGCATCGACGCGGAGAGCCTGCTGGCCCGGGTGGAGCCCGCCGCCCACGCGCTGCTGCGCGAGGCGGGAGCGGACCGTGTGGCGGCGGTGTGCGTCGGCGCCGCGGGCATGGCCACGCTCGGCGACGATCTGCGCGCCAAGCTGCCCGACGCGCTGGCGAGTTCGTTCGGCGCCCGGCGACTGGCCCTGGCGGCCGACGGGGTGACCGCCTACGCCGGGGCCCTCGGCCAGCGGTCCGGCGCCGTGGTCGCGGCCGGCACCGGCCTGATCGCCCTGGGCGCCCTGGTCGCACTGCCGGACGACAGCGCGGACGGCGCGACGTTCGACATGGCAGCCGACGCGGCGGGCGATGCACGCGCGGGCGGCGGCTGGCGGCGCGCCGACGGCTGGGGCCATCTCCTCGGCGACTGCGGCGGCGGCGCCTGGATCGGCCGGGCCGGCCTGGAGGCGGCGATGCGCGCGTACGACGGGCGCGACGGCGGCTCCCGTCCGCTCCTGGCCCGTCTGGAGGCGGTGTTCGGCCCGGCCGGCGAGCTGCCGGGCAAGCTGTATCCGCGCCCGGACCGGCCCGCCGTACTGGCCTCGTTCGCGCCCGAGGTCGGGCGGTGCGCGGCGGAGCGGGACCCGGTCGCGGACGCGATCCTGCGGGACGCCGCACGGCACATCGCCGAGGCCGCGGCGGCGGTCTGCCCCGATACCGAGGGATGCGCGGTCGGGCTCACCGGCGGCCTGTTCCGGATGGGTGACCCGCTGCTCGTACCCCTGCGCGCCGAGTTGGCGGCGCGGCTGCCGCACGCCCGCGTGACCGCGGCGGCGGGAGACCCGCTGACCGGCGCGGTGCGGATCGCCGCGGCGCTCGCCGGTGACTCGCTGCGCCTTCCGGTGGACGCCGCGCTGCTGCGCGTCGTGGACGTCGGTCCGGCAGCGGCCACGCCCTGATGCACTGATTCGCTGACGCTCTGATGCCCTGAGCCCGCCGATACACGACCCGGCACGGCATCGCAGGGCTTTGTACGCCGTAGCGCAGTTAGCCTCGGCAAATGGGGACAGATACCCCCGCCTCGCACCCTCCCGAACAGTCGATCACAACAAGCGACTAACATGCGGCGCCATGAGCTCCCCCACTGGGCCCGCGTCCGGCCTGCCTGTACGAATGCCGCGTCCCCGCCAGCCCGGACGGCACCGCCGACCGGAGCCCGTGGCCGCCCCCGTCGGCGCACCTCCGCTGGTACTCGCCGTCCCGGGCTCGCCCGACGGCGCCACCCGGAGCCTGGCCGAGGAGATCGTGAGCATCGCCCGTTCCGAGCTGCCCGGCCTGGACGCCCGGATCGGTTACGTGGACGGCGACGGGGACACGGCGGAGTTCCCGGCCCTGGAGTCCGTGCTCACCCGCGCCGCCCAGGAGCGCGGCGAGCGCGCGCGCCTGGCCGCCGCGGCTGCCCGGGCCGAGGCGGAGGCGGTCCGGGCCGAGGCCGAGGCGCTCGGCGAGGAGGCCCCGGCGGTGGCCGCCGAGCCCGCCGCCGCGGACGAGGCGGCGTCTGCCGTCGTGGTGCCGCTGCTCGCCGGGCCGGACAACGCGCTGCTGCGCCGGATACGCCAGGCCGTCAAGCACAGCGGCTCCGCCGCCGAACTCACCGACGTCCTCGGCCCGCACCCGCTCCTCGCCGAGGCCCTGCACGTGCGCCTCTCGGAGGCGGGCCTGGCCCGTGCCGACCGCGCCCGCCTGTTCACCGTCGCGACCGCCGCGGACGGGATCATCCTGGCCACGGTCGGCGGCGCCGAGGCGACCCAGGCAGGTGGCATCACCGGGATGCTGCTCTCCGCGCGCCTGGCCGTGCCGGTGATGGCCGCCGCGCTGGACGAGGACGGGGCCGTCATGCGCGTCGCCGAGCAGCTCCGCTCGGCGGGCTCCGCCCGGCTCGCCCTCGCCCCTTACCTGATCGGCCCGGAGGTCGCGGCCGACCTCCCCGCGGCCGCCGCCGAGGAGGCGGAGTGCGCGGCCGCGGAGGCGCTCGGCGCGTACCCGGCCGTCGGCAAGCTGGTGCTGTCGAAGTACGCGACGGTGCTGGGCATCAAGCTCCAGCCCGCCCCGGCGATGCGCTGACATCGCGCCGGGCCTGGTCACGGACACCGTGCGGGCCGCCGGGCCCGCCCGCGGCGGCCGGGTCGGGCACCGCCGAGTGCCCGACCCCGCCGCGGACACCCCGGCCGCGCACTCAGGCGAAGATCACGCACGAGGCCGCGGGGGCGGCGAGCGAGCCCCCCGGGGTCGGCACGCCGGTGGCCGGGTCGATGTCGAACCAGGTCACCTCGCCGGAGCGCTGGTTCGCGGCATAGAGGTGGCGGCCCGAGGGGGCCAGGGTCAGATCGCGGGGCCAGCGCCCACCGCAGGGCGTGGTGGCGACCAGCGTCATGGTGTCGCCGGAGGCGTCGAGGGCGAGGGTCGCGACGCTGTCGTGGCCGCGGTTGGCGACCCAGACGAAGCGCCCGTCCGCCGAGACGACGACCTCGGAAGGGAAGTTGGGGACGTCCGTGCCGTCCGGCAGGACGCGTACCTCGCCGAGCGCGTCGAGGGCGCCGGACGCCGCGTCCCACCGGCACACCGTGACCGTCGAGTCCAGCTCGTTGACGACGTACGCGCGGTGGCCGCGGGGGTGGAAGGCGAGGTGGCGCGGGCCGCTGCCGGGGCGCAGCCGGGCCTCGCGGTGCGCGCGCGGGGGCGCGTCCACGGTACGCACCGCGGCCCGCCGTACGTCCTGCCCGCCCCGTGCGTCCGGCTCGCCCAGCGCGTACACCCACACCGAGTCCGTGCCCAGGTCGACCGCGAGCACCCAGCGGCCGGACGGGTCGGGGACGACGGCGTGCGCGTGCGGGCCCTCCTGGCGGTCGGTGACCGGCCCGCCGCCCTCGTGGCGCAGCACCGCCGACGGTTCGGCGAGCGCGCCGCCGTCCCGGACCGGGAGCGCGGTGACGCTCCCGGAGCCGTAGTTGGCGGTCAGGAGACACCCGGCGGCGAGCGCGAGATGCGTCGGGACGGCGCCGCGCACCGGTACGGGCGGGCCGAGCGGAGCGGGCGGCCGGGCGGGGTCGGCGACGCTCAGGGCGGCGGCCGCGCCGTCGTCGGTCTCGCTCACCGCGTAGAGGACCTGGCCGCCGGGGGCGAGCGCGAGGTAGGAGGGGTTGGGCACGGCGTCCGTGGTGTGCAGAACGCTCAGCGCGCCCGTCTCCGCGTCCACGGACGCGACCGCGATCCCGGCGCCGCCCTCCGAGGTGAACGATCCGATGTACGCCCGCTGTCCCCTGCGCGTGGTGCTCACCGCACTGCCCTTCCGCCGACATCACCGTGGAGGGCCGACGCTAACGCAGCCGCGGGGCCCGGCGCGCGAGGTGGGCGCCCCGCTTGGCATGCTGGGCCCATGACCTCCCGCAACACGCCCGGCACCCCCCGCACCCCGGCGGTCCTGTTCGACCTGGACGGCACGCTCGTGGACAGCGAGCCGCAGTATTACGAGGCGGGGCGGCTGACCCTGGAGCGGTACGGGGTCACCGGCTTCACCTGGGAGCAGCACGCCCGCTTCATCGGGATCGGCACCCGCGAGACCCTGGAGATCCTGCGCGGCGAGTACGGCATCGACGCGCCCGTGGACGAGTTGCTCGCCGTCAAGAACCGGCACTATCTGGAGCTGGCCCGCGAGCGGGCCACGGCCTTCCCCGGGATGCGCGCGTTCGTGGAGCTGCTGCACGCCGCCGGGCACCCCCTCGCCGTCGCGTCCGGCTCCTCCCGCGCCGCGATCGAGGCCGCGCTGGAGGCCACCGGGCTGGGCGCCCGGCTGACCGTCCGCCTCTCGTCGGAGGACGTCGGCCGCAGCAAGCCGGAGCCGGATGTGTTCCTGGAGGCCGCGCGCCTGCTGGGCGCCGCGCCCGCCGACTGTGTGGTGGTGGAGGACTCGGCGCCGGGGGTCGAGGCGGCGCGCCGGGCGGGGATGCGCTGCATCGCCGTGCCCTATGTGCCGGACGGCCCGGACGGGCAGGGCGACGGCGCCGGGCAGGACAGCGACGCGGCGTTCGCCTCGGCCGGGCTGCTCTTCCCGGGCGGCCAGCGGGAGTTCGACGCCCGGGCCGCCTACGACTGGGCCACCGCGAACGGCAACTGACGCCCCGACGTCCACCGATCCATCCCCCGGTGACATGATGCGCTCGCCCAATAATCACGAGGAGATGGAGGGCATATGAGAAGATTAGGGGGAACCGCGGTGCGGCGCTGGGGAGCGGCCGTCATCGCATCCACGGCGGCGTTGACGATCGCGCTGCCCGTGTCGACGGCCGAGGCCGCCGGCGGCCCGTCGGGTATCAGCGCCAAGGGCGCGTATCTGATGGACAACGGCACCAACACGCGGCTGTGGTCCAAGGGGGCCGACACCAAGCGCCCGATGGCGAGCACCACCAAGCTGATGACGGCGATGGTGGTACTCGACACCAGGGGGTTGAACCTCAGCAAGAAGGTCACCGTCAAGCAGTCGTACATCGACTACGTCGCCCGCGTCGGCGGCAGCAAGGCGGACCTGAAGAAGGGGGACAAGCTCACCGTCAAGCAGCTGCTGTACGGTCTGCTGCTGCCCTCCGGCTGCGACGCGGCCATGGCGCTCGCCGACACGTTCGGCACCGGTGACACCACGGCCAAGCGCACCAAGTCGTTCATCTCCCAGATGAACAAGAAGGCGTCCGCGCTGGGGATGACCAAGACCCACTACGACACCTTCGACGGCATCTCGTTCGGGGAGCAGAACTACACCACCCCGCGCGACATGGCCAAGCTGGCCCGGCACGCGCTCGGCAACTCCACCCTCACCACGGTCGTCAAGTCCGTCGACACCGTTCAGAAGGCGCCGGCGGCCAACGGCAGGACGAGGACGTACTCCTGGAACAACACCAACCGGCTGCTGGGTTCGTACAGCGGCGCGATCGGCATCAAGACGGGCACCGGAACGGCGCCTGGCAGGTGTCTCGTCTTCGCCGCCAAGCGAAACGGACGCACGGTGGTGGGCGTGATACTCAACGCCCCGAAGCGGTACCCGGACGCCAAGAAGATGCTGGACTGGGCGTTCGACACCAACACCAAGGTGTCATGGCGCCAGTTGCCCCAGGGCACGCCGCAGGACTGATCCTCTCCGTCCCGTAGCGCCCGGCAGCACGCGACGCCCCGCCCGGACCGGTTCCGACCGGTTCCGGGCGGGGCGTCGTGCCGTTCGCCCGGAGCGGGGACCGGTCCCGGCGCCGCCTGTCTACGGTGGCCGGCATGCGGATCACCCGGAAACTCGTCGTCGGCTTTCTCGCCATCTCGGTCCTGGCGCTCCTGATCACGCTGACCGGGCCCTGGGCGGGGGCGCGCGGCACCGAGGCCGGCGCGGCGCCGCGCTGCACGCGCCACGCCGCCGGTCCCGGCGAGGCGGCGCGCTCGGCCCGCCCGGGCGACGTGGTCTGCTTCGACGGCGATCTGTCCCGGCGCCGGCTGGTCATCACCAAGGGCGGGACACCGCGGCAGCCGATCGTCTACTCCGGCCGCTACTCCGGCCGCGGCGACACCGTGAACGGGATCACGGTCGAGGCCGACGACGTGGTCGTCGAGGGGTTCCGGGCGGTCCGCCCCCGGGCGCCGGGGATCGAGCTGACCGGCCGTCGGATCACCCTGCGGGACAACACCGTGATCCGCCCGAAGGGCGGGGACGGCGACGGCATCCGCTTCTTCGGCGACGACCTCACCATCGCGCACAACACGGTGCGCGACACCGACAACAGCGGCGGCCGGCACGCCGACTGCATGCAGACGTTCGCCGGCGACACCCCGCCCAGCCACCGGGTGCGCATCGAGGGCAACCGCTGCGAGCAGGTCGACAACATGTGCCTCATGGCCGAGGGGCCGAACGACGGCGAGGGCGACGGGCGGGGCGCCACCCGGGACTTCGTCATCAAGGACAACTTCTGTGAGACGCTGCGCGCTTCGCAGGCCCTGATGTTCGAGGACGTCCAGAACGCGACCATCACCGGAAACACCTTCGCCGCGCCGACCCACCACGCCATCGGGCTCGCCATCCACTCCACGGGCGCCCGGGTCCGCGGCAACACGCTCCACGCCGGGATCCGCTACGAGGTCGGCATCGACGCCTCGTCGCGGCGGGGCTACGAGGGCCCGGAACCCGGCGGGGCGCCGTAACAGCCCTGCTGGGGAGGGGCAGGGGCGGGGGACGCGGTCCGCAGGGGTGGCCGCGTCCCCCGCCTCCGTCATGCGCTCCCCCGCCTCCCCGAGCACTCCCCGAGCGCTCCCCAGGCGCGCCTCCGACCGCCCGGCGTACGCCGCCGCGGGCCGCCTCGCCTCCACAGATGCGGGGGTTTGGTAAGTGCGCCCGAAACGCTGTGTGCTCGCCTCCTCACGCAGTAAGTTCGGTGCGCGCGCCGGGTCATGGCGCGACATGAGCCGGTGTGAGGGGAGTGTCCGAAGTGCGCCCGGGTGGGAAGGTCGGCAAGTACCGGCTCACGAAGGGGCCCGTCAACGGAGGCAGAGGCGCGGTCTGGTTCGCCGTCGACACGGAGCTGGGCCGGCCCGTCGTACTGAAACGGGCCCTGGCCGACGACAACAGCCGGGCCGCCTTCGGCGAACTCCTGGCCGAGGCCCGTGCGCTGGCGAAGTTCAGCCATCCGAACGTGGTCACCCTCTACGGAGCCGAACGCTCCGGCCGGGGCCGGAAGACCACCTTCTGGCTGGTGATGGAGCATGTGACCGGCGGCAGCCTGGACGGCTCGGCCCGGCTGCCCGCGAAGCTCGCCGCCCATATCGGCGCCCAGGTCGCGAACGCGCTGGACGCGCTGCACACCAAGGGCATCGTGCACTGCGACGTCAAACCGCACAACGTGGTGATCTCCGAGGACGGGGTCGCCAAGCTGGCCGACTTCGGCGCCGCGTACCGCATCGACGGCAGCAGGACGGTCACGCCGAGCGGCCCGATCAGCCTCACCCCCGCCTATGCCGCCCCCGAGGCCTTCCGGGGGGCTCCGGAGCGGGCGTCGGATGTGTTCTCGCTCGGGGCCACGGTGTACGCGCTGGTCACCGGGGAGCCGCCGCCGCGCGGCCCCGGGCGCGCGGTCCGGACCGAGGCGCTGACCGAGGAGGTGGGGCCGCTGCGCGAGGTGCTCACCTCGATGCTCCATCGCGACCCGGGGCGGCGGCCCGGCGCGGCGGCGGCGCTGCGGGCCCTGCGGGAGATCGCGGGGCCGGTGGACCAGCTTCCGCGGGTGCCGCTCGATGAGGTGACCAGGCCGTACCCGCCTCCCGAAGAGTCCCCTGAGGCGCATGGGCCCACCGGGTCCGATGAGGCCGGCATGGCCCGGCTGCCGTCCCTGCTGCGCCGCCGCCCCCTGCTCGCCGGGGGCACGGCCGCCGCGGTGGTGGCGCTCGCCGCGGTGGCCATGGTGCTGTGGCCGAACGACGGGGACGGCGGCGGCCGCTCGGCCCACGCCGAGGGATCGCCGACCGCCACACCGACCGCCAGGGCGACCGGCGACGACTTCGGCATCGGGGACCCCCGTACGGTGGATCCGTGCGCGCTGCTGAGCACCAGCCCGTTCGAGCGATTCGGGGACAACGCCCAACTTGACCCGCGATACGGCAATTACGACCGCTGCGACATCGTGCTGAGCTCGGACGAGAGGGAGATCGTCGATGTGACGGTGGACCTCGACACCGAGGAGCCGCCGAGCGCCGCGACGGCGAGGATGTCGGGGAGGGTCGGCGTCATCACGGATCCCGCCGAGAGCAGGGAATGCGGTCGCAGGCTCGTGCTGTCGGGTGTGCGCGACATCGTCATCAGGGTCGAGGCGAAGCTGACCGACGACGCCAAGGCGCCGCTGTGCGACATCGCCGACGCCGCCGTCGGGCACGCGGTCACCGTACTCAACCGGGGCGAGGTCCCCCGCCGCTCGCCGAAGCTCCCGGCCGACTCGCTGGCCCGTCAGGACGCCTGCGGGCTGCTCGACGCCCGGGCGCTTGAGGTCGTCCCGGGCATCGACGCCCGCGACCTGGACGTCGGTTTCGGCCGCTGGACCTGCGGCTGGCACAGCACCACCAACCGCATGGCGGTGCGGCTGGCGTTCGACCAGGGCTTCCTCTCGCCCCCGGACAACGCCCGGTTCACCGAGCTCGCCGGACGCGACGCCGTCGTGATGCCGGAGTACGAGGGCGACTCCACCTGCACCGTCGATGTGTTCTACCACCCCCACCAGCGCCACGACGACGGGCCGACCGAGCGGCTGCGCCTGGTGGTCAGCGGGGCACGGGCCCAGGACCGGCCCTGCGAGACGGCGACCGATCTCGCCCGGTCGGCCGCCGCCGCCCTCCCGGCCGTCTGACCCGTGTCCGAGCGGGAGGGGTCCCGCCGCCGGTGGGGCACAGTGGGTCCCGGCACGGCACGACCCGAGGAGGCCAGCGATGGACAGCCACCGCCCCGAGACCCTGGCGCGCGGCGCCGAACCCGCCCGGCCCGGCACGCTCCACGCGCGCTCGATCATCGGCGGCATCAGCGTTCCGCCGACGCCCGGCCGCGTCGTCCGGTTCGGGCGCGCCGGCCGGCCCGAGGTGGATCTGCCCGTCACCGAGGGCGATCTGCGGGTGAGCCGCCGGCACGGCGAGCTGACGTACCGCGAGGGCCGGTGGTGGCTGCGGAACACCGGGCAGCAGCTGGTCCGGCTGCCGCGCGGCCGGATGATGCACTCCAGCATGGACCCGATCCCCCTGGGCACCGGCTACACACCGCTGTTCGTCAGGGGCTCGGGCTACCGCGAGCACCTGGTCGAGCTGTTTGTGACGGACCACGGCGAGCGGGGCATCGGGGCGCGGCGGGAGGACGACACCCTGGCGCCCAAGCGGTGGCCGCTGGACGACGACGAGCGGCTGCTGCTGGTCGTGCTCGGCCGGCACTACCTGCTCTACGAGGAGTGCCCGCGCCCCCTGTCGTACCGGCAGGCGGCCATGGAGCTGACCTATCTGTGCGGCGAGGGCGTCTGGGGCGAGCGCCGGATCGAGCGCAAGGTGGGGGCGGTACGCCGCCGGATCGAGCGCGGCGGGGACTTCCCGTACCCGGTGCTGCGCGAGGACGACGGCGCGGGGCCGAGCGACCACAATCTGCTGCACAACCTGCTGCGCGGGCTCGTCGAGTCGACGACCCTGGTGCCGCCGGACCTCGAACTGCTGGACGGCGATCTCGACGACTGATCTCGTCGATCCTTAAACCCCGGCGTTCCCACCATCATCCGATCTGATGAGTCGGCTACGCCGTCCCCGCCTCCGTCGTTCAACGCCCCCTAGCGTGCTGGTTGTTCGCCGCCAGACCCCCCGCACGCAAAGGAGAACGGCTGATGTCGGTAGACGCGGCCAGCGAAGCGCAGCCGGATCGGCAGGAGCAGCTCAGCCTCGGCACCGCCGCCGCACGCAACCTCGCCACCACCACCAAGTCCGTTCCGCAGATGCAGGGGATCACCTCCCGCTGGCTGCTCAAGGTACTGCCCTGGGTGCAGACCGAGGGCGGGGTGTACCGGGTCAACCGGCGCCTCACCTACACGGTCGGGGACGGCCGCATCGAGTTTGTGAAGACCGGTGCGCGGGTCCAGGTCATTCCGCGTGAGCTCGGCGAGCTCGCGGTGTTGCGCGGCTTCGAGGACGTCGGCGTGCTGACGGCGCTCGCCAACCGCTTCGTGCAGCGCGACTTCGAGGCCGGCGAGGTGCTCGCGGAGGAGGGCACCGCCGCCGACCACATCTATCTGATCGCCCACGGCAAGGTCCACAAGACCGGCAGCGGTCCGTACGGCGAACCCACCCGCCTCGGGGTGCTGGGCGACGGCGACCGGTTCGGCGAGCAGTGTCTGCTCAGCGCCGACTCGACCTGGGAGTACACGGCCAAGGCCGTCACCGGGGGCACCCTGCTCGGGCTGCCGCGGCGGGAGTTCACCTCGATCCTGGAGGGCTCGCCCGCCCTTCAGGCGCATGTCACGGAGTTCGCCGCGCTCCCCCAGCAGCGGCAGAACGCGCGCGGCGAGGCCGAGATCACGGTGGCCTCCGGCCATGCGGGCGAGATCGAACTGCCCGGCACCTTCGTCGACTACGAGCTCCATCCGCGCGAGTACGAGCTCAGCGTCGCGCAGACCGTGCTGCGGGTGCACACCCGGGTGGCGGACCTCTACAACAAGCCGATGAACCAGACCGAGCAGCAGTTGCGGCTGACCATCGAGGCCCTGCGCGAGCGGCAGGAACACGAGATGATCAACAACCGCGAGTTCGGGCTGCTGCACAACGCCGACTACTCCCAGCGGATCCAGACCCACTCCGGCCCGCCGACCCCGGACGACCTCGACGAGCTGCTCACCCGCCGCCGCGGCGCCAAGTTCTTCTTCGCCCATCCGCGGACCATCGCCGCCATCGGCCGCGAGCTGAACTCCCGGGGCCTCTACCCCGACCACGTCGATCTGAACGGAAACAAGGTGCCCGCCTGGCGCGGCGTGCCCATCCTGCCCTGCAACAAGATCCCCATCACCAAGGAGCGCACCAGCTCCATCATCGTCATGCGTACCGGCGAGGACGACCAGGGCGTCATCGGGCTGCACCAGTTGGGGCTGCCCGACGAGTACGAGCCGGGGCTGTCCGTGCGGTTCATGGGCATCGACGAGAAGGCGCTGATCTCCTACCTCGTCACGGCGTACTACTCCGCGGCCGTCCTGGTGCCGGACGCGCTCGGCGTCCTGGAGAACGTCGAGATCTCCCACGGCCGGGACTAGCTCCGTCCCGTACACGACGAGAGGTGAGAGGCGCGGATGCCACAGCCCTTCGAGCTGCCGGAGTTCTACGAGCCGTATCCGGCCCGGCTGAATCCCCATCTGGCGGCGGCCCGGGAGCACTCCAAGCGGTGGGCCCGTGCGATGGAGATGATCGAAGGGTCGGGGGTCTGGGACGAGGCCGACTTCGACTCCCATGACTACGCCCTGCTCTGCGCCTACACCCACCCGGACGCGTCGGCCGAGGTGCTGTCGACGGTGACCGACTGGTACGTCTGGGTGTTCTTCTTCGACGACCACTTCCTGGAGAGCTTCAAGCGCAGCCGGGACATGGCGGGCGCCAAGGCCTATCTCGACCGGCTGCGGGCCTTCATGCCGGTGCGCCCCGACGGCGAGCCCGCCGCGACGCCTCAGAACGCGGTGGAGCGGGGGCTGGCCGATCTGTGGGCCCGTACGACACCCGTCATGTCCCGGGGCTGGCGCCGGCGGTTCGCCGAGGCCACCCGGCATCTGCTCGAAGAGAGCATGTGGGAGCTGTCCAACATCAGCGAGGGGCGGGTCGCCAACCCGCTGGAGTACATCGAGATGCGCCGCAAGGTCGGCGGCGCCCCCTGGTCGGCCGGGATCGTGGAGTACGCGGCGGGCGCCGAAGTGCCCGAGGCCGTGGCGGCGAGCCGGCCGCTGCTGGTGCTCAGGGACGCCTTCGCCGACGCCGTGCACCTGCGCAACGATCTCTTCTCCTATCAGCGCGAGGTCGAGGACGAGGGGGAGCTCTCCAACGGCGTGCTGGTCTTCGAGCGGTTCCTCGGCTGTGACACCCAGGCGGCCGCCGAGGCCGTCAACGACCTGATCACCTCGCGCCTCCAGCAGTTCGAGCACACCGTGTTCACCGAGCTGCCGCAGCTGTTCGTGGAGTCCGGCCTGGCCCCGCGGTCCTGCGCGGACGTCCTCACCTACGCCAAGGGGCTTCAGGACTGGCAGTCGGGCGGGCACGAGTGGCACCTGCGCTCCAGCCGCTATATGAACCGCGGCGGGGCGGCGCTCCCGGGCGGCCCCACGGGCCTGGGCAGCGCGGCGGCCCGGATCGTCACCTCGCTGGCCGTCACTCTGCCGGCCCGGCTCAGGAGCCATGCGCACCCGCCGCGCCGGGCGGTCGGGCCGGTGCGGCTGCCGGGGCTCCATATGCCCTACCCCGCCCTGCTCAGCCCCCATCTGGACCGCGCCCGGGAGCACATCGTGGAGTGGGGCCGGCGGATGGGCATCCTGGATGTGCCGCCCGGTCTGCCCGGCGCCGGGGTCTGGGACGAGCGCAAGCTGAGGGCCTGCGACTTCGCCCTGGCCGCGGCCGGGATCCACCCGGACGCCACCCTCGAGCAGCTGGATCTGACCACGGGCTGGCTGACCTGGGGCACCTACGCGGACGACTACTACCCCGTGGTGTTCGGGCGCGGCCACGACCTGGCCGGGGCCAGGGCGTGCAACGCGCGGCTGTCGGCCTTCATGCCGGTGGAGTCCACCGCCACCCCCGCCCCGGTGACCGCGCTGGAGCGGGGCCTGGCCGATCTCTGGGCGCGTACGGCGGGGCCGATGGAGGTGTGCGCGCGCCGTGCCTTCCGCACCGCCGTCGAGGACATGACCGGCAGCTGGCTGTGGGAGCTGGCCAACGAGACGGAGCACCGGGTCCCCGACCCGGTCGACTACATCGAGATGCGCCGCAAGACCTTCGGGGCGGACCTGGCGATGAGCCTGTCCCGGCTGTCGCGCTGGCCGGCGATACCTCCCGAGGTGCGCCGGGCCCGTCCGCTCCAGGCCCTGGAGCACGCGGCCGGGGACTACGCGGCGCTGGTCAACGACCTCCACTCGTTCCGGAAGGAGATCGAGTTCGAGGGCGAGATCCACAACGGTGTGCTGGTCGTCCAGAACTTCTTCGGCTGCGGGGTTCCGGAGGCCCTGCACATCGTCGGCGATCTGGCCAACTCCCGGATGCGCGAGTTCCAGCGCATCGTCGCCACCGAACTGCCCGCGATGTACGGGGACCTGGCGCTGGACGCGACGGTCCGCACCACGCTCGACCGCTATGCCCGCGAGCTGAAGCACTGGATGTCCGGGATCCTGCGCTGGCACCGGCAGACCCTCCGCTACGCGGAGTCCGAGCTGCGCCGCCCGGTGGGCCTGCCGTCGCGCACCTCGTACGGGCCCACGGGGCTTGGCACCGCGGCCGCCTATCTCGCCGACACACTGCGCCGGAGGTCCGAGGTCTCGCCCATCTGACGGCCTTTCGTGCGGGTATCGCACCGTCATCGCCCGCGTGCCATCCGATGTTTATCGTGCGCGAGGGGTTCCGGTTCCCTTCCGGGGACTGCATCATGCCGAGGGGTTCAGAGTGACGAACTGGAGGCATGTACGTGTCCACGGCTGCGATGTCACCCATACCGTCCAGAAGAACGGTCCTCGGCGGCGCCCTCGCCGCATCCGCCGGGGCCGCCGGGCTCGTCACGGCGCCCGCCGCACACGCCGCGGAGCATGCGGAGCCCGCGGCAACGGCCGCGAGCGACCCCTGGGCCGCGGTCCTCGACGACGCCGACATGGTGTGGCAGAAGCTGCCGACGACCTGGTACGAGGGCCCCTTCCTGGGCAACGCCCTCCTCGGCTCCGGCATCTACGCGGAGCCGGGCGGCGTCAACGCCGTCCGGTTCAACGTCCAGCACAGCGAGGTCCAGGACCACCGCCCCGAGTTCGGCTCGCTGTTCGGCCTGGCCCGGCTGCCGATCGGCTGGTTCACCCTGGAGCCGGTCGGCACCATCACCGCCGTCGACTGGCGGCTGCGGCTCCGCGACGCCGAGCTGACCGGCACCGTCACCACCGACCAGGGCACCCTCACGCTGCGCGCCCTGGTCCACAACTCCCGCTCCGTGATGGCCGTCGAGGTCACCCCGAGCGCCGGCGAGGCCGCCTTCCGCTGGGTCTTCCACCCGGCCGAGGCGATCAGCCCGCGGGTCGCGTTCAAGCCGGTCCCGGACGGTTACACCGGCAACCCCCCGGCCGCGGTGGCGGAGCGCGACGGCGTGCACACCGCCGTCCAGTCCCTGCTGGCGGGCGGACAGCATGTGACGGCCTGGCGGGAGCGGACGGCCGCGGGGCGGCGGACCCTGTATCTGACGGTGGCGCACTCCTTCCCGCGGACCACCGCCCTGGGCGCCGCGCTGAAGTCCGCACGGTCGGCCTCCGCGCACCCCTACGACACGCTCGCGGCCACCCACCGCCGCTGGTGGCACGCCTACTACCGCAAGAGCTTCCTGTCCCTCCCCGACGCCCGGCTTCAGCGCTTCTACTGGATCCAGCTCTACAAGGTCGCCGCGGCCGCGCGCGCCGACGCGCCCGTGATGGCCACCTGCGGGCCGTGGCTGGAGTCCACGCCCTGGCCCAACACCTGGTGGAACCTCAATGTGCAGCTGGAGTACTGGCTGATCCACGGCTCCAACCACCTGGAGCTCGACGCGGTGACCCGGGCGCTGAGCGAGTTCCGCGACAACCTCTCCAACCAGCTCGACGCCCCGTACCGCAAGGACTCGGCGGGCATCCCGCGCACCACCGACCCCCAGCTGGTCAACGGCGGCTCGGTCGCGGGCGGCGGCTTCGCCGTCGGCATCCCCGGCCAGGACCCGCCCACCCCCGAGGTCGGCAACCTCACCTGGGCGCTGCACAACGTCTGGCTCAGCTACCGCCACACCATGGACACCGCGATCCTGCGCGACGTCCTCTTCCCCCTGCTGCGCAAGGCCGTCAACTACTACCTCCACTTCCTCACCCCCGGCAGCGACGGCAAGCTCCATCTGCCCGCCACCTTCTCGCCCGAGTACGGCGTGAACGCCCCGGACTGCAACTACGACCTGATGCTGCTGCGCTGGGGCTGCGCCACCCTGCTGGAGTCGGCGAGGACCCTGGGCGTGGACGACGATCTCGCGCCGCGCTGGCGGGAGGTGCTGACCAGGCTCACCCCGTACCCGGTCGACGAGAACGGCTACATGATCGGCGCCGGGGTCCCCTTCGCCAAGTCCCACCGCCACTACTCGCATCTGCTCGCCGTCTATCCGCTGTACGAGGTGACCTGGGAGGACCCGGCGAACCGCGAGCTGATCGAGACCTCGCTGAACCACTGGGTGGGCTTCGAGGGCGCGCTTCAGGGCTACACCTTCACCGGCGCCGCCTCCATCTCCGCCCAGATGGGGCGGGGTGAGGACGCGCTGAAGTATCTGGGCGAGCTGATGCGCCGTTTCATCCAGGCCAACACCATGTACAAGGAGTCGGGGCCGGTCATCGAGACCCCGCTGTCCGCCGTGCAGTCGCTGCACGACATGGTGTGCCAGAGCTGGGGCGGGGTGATCCGGGTCTTCCCCGCGCTGCCCGCCGCCTGGCGCGAGCTGGTCGTGCACGACTTCCGTACGCAGGGCGCGTTCCTGCTGAGCGCGGCGCGCGAGGACGGTGCCACCCGCTGGGTGCGGCTGCGCAGCGAGGCGGGCGCGCCCTGCGCCGTACGCCACTCCCTCGGCGGGGACATCGAGGTGCGCGACGGGCACGGGCGGCCGCTGCGGTACGAGCCGGCGGGCGAGGGCACCATCCGGATCCGGCTCGCCCGCGGCCAGGAGGCGATCATCACCGCGCGCGGCGACCGGCCCGACATGAGCGTGCGGCCGGTCCGGCCGAACGAGGCGGCGCCGCGCTGGGGGCTGCCCGCCTCCTGACGCGGCGTACGAGGGGAGAGGGAGCCCGGACCGGCCGTCGGCGAGCAACGGAATTGGGCGCCGACGGCCGATCCGGGATACCCATGTGGCATGAGATTCATCAGCGATCTTGACCGACGGCTGTTCGCACGGGTCGCGGACAGCCGGCTGCGCGGCGCCCATCCCGTGCTGCCCAAGCTCACCCACGCCGCCAACCACGGCCGGCTGTGGTTCGGCACGGCCGGGGTGCTGGCCACGGTCGGCGGGCGGACCGCGCGGCGGGCCGCGCTGCGCGGGGTCGGGGCGCTGGCCGCCGCCTCGCTCGCGTCCAACACCGTGGTCAAGTGGACCGTGAACCGGCGGCGTCCGGTCCTCGACGGCGTGCCGCTGATCCGCCGGCTGGCCCGGCAGCCGTGGACCAGCTCCTTCCCCTCCGGGCACTCCGCCTCCGCGGCCGCCTTCGCCACCGGGGTCGCCCTGGAGTCCACCCGATACGGCATCCTCGTCGCCCCGCTCGCCGCCGCGGTGGCCTTCTCCCGGGTGTACGTCGGCGTGCACTACCCCAGCGACGTCCTCGCGGGGCTCGCCCTGGGCGTCGGCGCCGCCGCGCTGACCTGCCGCTGGTGGCCGCCGCGGCCGCAGACCCCCGCCCAGGCCCGGCCGCGCGTCTCGGCCCCGGCGCTGCCCGGGGGTGACGGTCTTGTGGTGGTCGTCAACCGGCAGTCGGGCGTGGGCGTACCAGGGGGCGTACCGGGGGCCGCGCCGACGGCCGCCGAGCGGCTGCGCGCGCTGCTGCCCGCCGCCGTAGTCCTGGAGCGCGGCCCCGGGACGGACCTCGGGGAGCTGCTGGACCGGGCCGCCCGGCGTGCCGCCGAGCGGGGCGGGGCGCTGGGGATCTGCGGCGGGGACGGCAGCGTCAACGCGGCGGCCGCGCTGGCCGCCGAGCGCGGGCTGCCGCTGGCCGTGTTCCCCGGCGGCACCTTCGACCACTTCGCCCTGGACGTGGGGGTGCCCGCCGTCGAGGACACGGTGCACGCCGTGACCCAGGGCGACGCCGTCGCCGTGGACCTGGCCCGGGTGAGCCCGCTCCCGGGCGACGGACCGGGCGGCCACTTCATCAACACCTTCAGCCTGGGGATGTACCCCGAGCTGGTGAAGATCCGCGAGAGCCTGGAGGGCCGGCTCGGCAAATGGCCCGCCGCCGCGGTCGCCCTCGCCCGCGTGCTGCGCACCACGACGCCCATGGAGATCGAGGTGAACGGCCACCGGCGGCGGCTGTGGGTGCTGTTCGTCGGCAACTGCCGCTACGCGCCCGAGGGGTTCGCCCCGGCGTACCGCGAACGGCTCGACGACGGGCTGCTCGACGTCCGGGCCGTCGACGGGGACCAGCCGCTGGCCCGCACCCGGCTGCTGGCCGCCGCCCTGACCGGCACGCTGGGCCGGTCCCGGGTGGTGGCGACGCGGCGGCTGCGGCGGCTGAGCCTGACGGGCCTGCACGAGGTGGACGTACGCGCCTACGACGGCGAGGTCGCCCCGACCCCCGCCGAGGCACTGGTGATCGAGAAGCGGCCCGGCGCCCTGACCGTCTACCGCCCGGCCGAGCCGGGGAACGAGCTGGCGCAGCGCGCCCGTACAGCAGCCGCCACGGCGTACTTCCGGCGGGCCGTACTGCGCCGGTAGTACGCGCAATGGGGGCTCAGGGACGACGACGTGGCGGGCGAAACACGTCATCGTGAAGGCATGGACGACGACCGACCGGCCCCGGGGGCCCTGACGTGACCTCCCTGGCTCTCTCCGTGCTGCTGGCCCTGGCCTCTGCGGTGTGCTACGCCGCCGGTGCCATCCTCCAGGAGCATGTCGCGGCGACGACGCCGCCCCGCCCGTACGCAGCGCTGCGCCGTGGCCGCTGGTGGACCGCGGTGACGCTCAACGGGGCCGGTGCGGTCCTCCATGTGCTGGCGCTGGCGTACGGACCGCTCAGCGTGGTGCAGCCGCTCGGCGCGCTGACCATCGTCTTCGCCCTGCCGATGGCCGCGGTGTTCGTGCGCCGCCCGGTGGGCTCGGCCGGGTGGCGGGGCGCGGTGCTGGCCACCGCCGGGCTCGCCGGGCTGCTCTCCCTGAGCGGTTCGTCGGGCGCCAGAGCGCTCACGAGAGACGGCCGGATCACGGTGGCCGTGGCCACGGCGGCCGCGATCGCCGTGCTGGCCGTGGCCGCGCGCTGGGCGCGGCGCCCCGGTGTGCGCAGCGTGCTGCTGGCCATGGCCGCGGGGACCGCCTTCGGTGTCTCGTCGGTGTTCACCAAGAACGTCACCGTGGAACTGGAGTGGGACGCCTGGGCCTCGGGGCTGCCCAGCCTGGTGATGATCGGGCTGCTGGCCGGCTCCGGGGTGCTGCTGTCCCAGGCGTCCTACCGGGGCGCCGGGCTGGCCGCCCCGCTGGCGACGGCGACCGTGGTCAACCCCGTCGTCGCCACGGCCATCGGCGTCGCCGCACTGGGCGAGCACTTCCGCCACGGCGCCCCCGGCACCCTGCTCGCCCTGGTGGCGGCGCTGGTCGCCGGCACCGGTCTGGTCATGCTGACCGTGCACGGCGTGGAGACGTCGGCCCAGGCGGCGGAGCCAGCGGGCATTCCGCGGCCGCGCGAGGCGGACGCGACGGAGGGGGCGGACGCGACGGACTCGACGAACGGAACGGATGGAACGGACGAGGCGGACGGGACGGGCGAGGGGCGCGGGACGCGGGGGCCGGACGACGGGAGCCGCGGCCCCGGGGCGGGCGGCGCGGGCCCGCGCCGGCTCCCCCGGATCCCCCGCCCGGCGCGCGGCGCGGACGACCGGCTGCCGCCCGGCCGCCGCGGCTTGTCCACCCGCCGCCCGCCCGACCAGCGCCGCGCCCCCCGCGGCGAGGCCGTCCTGCAAGACCAGCGCTAGGCCCTGTCTCCCCGATCTGCGGGCCCGCGACGCCTGGCACGCGCCCCCAGCTACCGCTGGGCGGTGCCCCCGCGCTGCGTTGTCGGGCCCGCCCGAGTAGGCCCGCCCCCAGCCTTCGGCCGGGAGGTGCCCCCAGAGGGCGACCCTCCGCCTTGCGATCGCACGCGCCCCCAGCTACCGCTGGCGGGGGCACCTCCCAGCGGTAGCTGGGGGCGCCCCCTGACGCCGCGGGCTGATCCACAGAGATCGGGGAGACAGGGCCTAGGCCGCGGCCCCACCGCGTCGCCGCCGGGGACGCGTCACGCCCGCGTGCGGAGCAGCTCGACCAGCCCTGAGAGATCCTCGTGGCCATGGCCGTCGGCGACCCGACGGGTCATCAGCGGCTCCAGCGGGGCGAGGAGTTCGGGGCTGACGCCCTGTTCCTCGGCGGTCTCCAGGAGATGGTGGAAGCCGGCTGCCTGCATGGCGAGGTTGGAGACCACGCCCTGGGCGTAGTCGCCCTGGTCGATCTGCGTGGCGAAGCCGGTCGCGGCGCCCGACATGGCGTTCAGCCAGCCGTGGAGCATCGGGGCGAAGTCGGTCGTCTTGATGCCCTCGCTGCGGATCAGCGCGTGGGCGTGCAGGATCCCGGCGAACATGCCGTACATCCCGCTGAGCAGGGCGATGTCGTACAGCGACGCCAGCGCGGCGTCCTCGCCGAGGTATTCGCTCCGGGCCATGGCGTCCAGCGCCGCCCGGTGGGTCTCGAACACGTCCCGGGCTCCGCTGTAGAGGATGAACGCGGCGGGGGTCGCGATCATCGGGGGCACGGCCATGATGCCGCCGTCGAGATAGTCCACTCCCTGGTCCGCCGCCCACGCGGCCAACTCGCGGGCCTGCTGAGGCTTGCCGCTGGTGAGGTTGGTGACGGCCTTGCCGGACAGCGCCCCGGCGACCGGGGCGAGGGTGTCGTGCACCGAGTCGTGGTCGAGCAGGCACACCACCACCAGCGGGCTCGCCTCGACGGCCTCGGCGACCGTCGCCGCGTGCCGCGCGCCTTCGCCGACGAGGGCCTCGGCCTTCGCGGCCGTACGGTTCCACACGGTGGTCCGGAATCCCGCCTTCAGGAGGGCGCGGGCCAGTGCCGTGCCCATGGCGCCCAGACCGAGGACGGTCACGGGGGTGTCGCTCATGTCAGTTGCTCCCGTTGCTCATTACCGCTGCTGGTATCGGTCTCGGCGCGCCTGTCCCAGCCTTGCCGCCCGCTGTAGTGTGGGCAAGTACCGACAAAAAAGTGCGTGGTTACCTTGAGGTCAGTGGGGATGGGTTCATGAAGAAGCGGCCATATGTCTGCGGCCTGGACGCGGCCGTGGACGTCATTGGCGGCAAGTGGAAAGTTCTGATCATTTGGGCGCTCAATTCCCAGCGGTGCCGGTTCGGTGAATTGAAGCGGCTGGTCCCGGGGGTGAGCGAAAAGGTGCTGACCCAGCAGCTGAGGGAGTTGGAGGCGGACGGAATCGTCCACCGGGAGATCTACGACCAGGTGCCGCCGAAGGTGGAGTACTCGCTCACCGAGCTGGGCGAGGATCTCAATACGGCGCTGAAGCCCCTGGGCATCTGGGGGAGGCAGCGGCTGGCGGCTCTGGGCGAGCTCTCCGAGCACGACCGTCAGCAACTCACGGGCAGGTGAGACGGCGGCTTCCGGGATCGCCTCCCCGGAAGCCGCCGCCTTGTGCCCGGGGCTTTTCAGGACGTGCGGTTGCGGCCCACATACACGTTCCGGGCCCGGTAATACGTGTCCCCGCCGGGGCCCGAGGAGCCCGAGGATCCCTCCATCTGGAGGTTGATGATGAGCCACAGGGGTTTTCCGACGAAACCCGCGCCACGGTGGACCGCTTTCCAGGTCTCGTCGAGATAGTAGTGAATGTCGACGTCGGTGTTGTTCACCTTGGTGATCCAGGCACGATAGGTGTGCCAATTTCCCGGTGACGACACCCCGACAATCGTGCTCGACACATCCGAGGAGGTGCGGAAGGTATTGAACCAGTTGCTGGAGTTCCCCTTGAATTCCAGGATGTCGCTCTCCGGCGGCCAGCTGTTGACGCCGGTGAGCCAGAAGGCGGGCCAGGTCCCCGCGCCGTTCGGGGCCTGGAATTCGCCCTTCACCTCGTAGTCGGGGAACTGGTCGGTCACCACGATCTGGTTCTTGGCGTGCACCGCGCCCGAGTGGTAGCGGATCGGCAGATGCGGGGTGGAGGAGCTGGTGCCCTCGTCCCAGGTGATCCGGCTCGCTTGCAGGGTCAGCACGCCGGAGCCGAGATAGATGTGGTTGTGGTCGCTCGAGCTGCCGTACATCCGGGCGCTGCCGTTGTGGTCGGAGCCCCAGGGGTAGAGATAGTTCCACTCCGCCTCGAAGGCGCCGTAGCTCGCGAAGGAGCCGTTGATGACGTCCTCCCAGGTCGCGGCCGGGGCTGCGGCAGCGGGGCGGGGCCACCCGGTCAGGGCCGCCGCCCCGCCGAGGGCCGCGGCCGTGGTGAGGAATCGTCTGCGCCCGTACAACTCGCTCTGTGCCGACATGCCGTTCATGGCTGCCTCCCGAAGTCCGAAACTTCGAACACAAGCAAACAGAAGTCAATCGGAATCACCACAGTCCCAAGGGCCCCACACCTCGTCAAGGTCTCTTGTTAAGCGGAGGTTAGCTCTGCCCCCGGGGGGCTGTACGCCGGCACCGTTCCGCATCGAAGCTGCGACCCGCGGCGGCGTCCCTCGGGCGGGCCGCCATCCACCCGCATGCACGAGGAGGCCCCTGTGTCCGTCAAATCCCCCGCACCACCGGCTCGCACGCCGTGGCGCGCCGTGCTCGGCGGCTCGATCGGAAACCTGGTCGAGTGGTTCGACTGGTTCGTCTACGCCAGCTTCGCCACCTACTTCGCCTCGGCCTTCTTCCCCAAGGGCAACGACACGGCACAGCTGCTCAACACGGCCGGCATCTTCGCCGTCGGCTTCTTCATGCGCCCCGTCGGCGGCTGGCTGCTGGGCCGCTACGCCGACCGGCGCGGCCGCAAGGCCGCGCTCACCCTCACCGTGACCCTGATGTCGGCCAGCGCGCTGCTCATCGCCATCGCACCCACCTACGACCAGGTCGGCTACTTCGGCGCCGGGGTGCTGCTGGTGGCCCGGCTGCTCCAGGGCCTGTCGGTGGGCGGCGAGTACGCGGCCAGCGCCACGTATCTGACCGAGGCCTCCCAGCCCGGCCGCCGCGGCTTCGTCTCCAGCTTCCAGTACGTGTCCATGACCGCCGGCCAGCTGATCGGCCTGGGCCTGCTGATCGTGCTCCAGCGCACCATGTCCGATGACTCGCTGCACTCCTACGGCTGGCGCATCCCGTTCATCGTCGGGGCCGTGGCCGCGGCCGTGGTCTTCTGGCTGCGGCGCAATCTGCTGGAGACCGAGGTGTACGAAGAGGCCGGCTCCCACCGGCCGAGCGAGCGCGGGACCATCGCCGAGCTGCTGCGCCACCGCAAGGAGGCCGCGCTCGTCATCGCCCTGACCATGGGCGGCACGGTGGCCTATTACACCTACACGACCTATCTCACCAAGTACCTGTCCAACACGGCGGGGCTGAGCAAGTCCGACGCCTCGCTGGTCAGCTTCTGCGCCCTGTTCATCTTCATGCTGCTCCAGCCGCTGGCCGGGGCGCTGTCCGACCGGATCGGCCGCCGCCCGCTGCTGATCACCTTCGGGTTCGGCTCGATGCTGGCCACCGTGCCCATCATGACCGCGCTGTCGCACACCGACACCTTCGGCGGGGCGCTGCTGCTCTCGCTCGCCGCGCTGGTCGTCGTCACCGGCTACACCTCCATCAACGCGGTGGTGAAGGCCGAGCTGTTCCCCACGCACGTCCGGGCGCTCGGCGTCGCCCTGCCCTACGCGCTGGCGAACGCCCTGTTCGGCGGCACCGCGGAATATGTGGCGCTGTGGTTCAAGAACGCGGGCGCGGAGTCCGGGTTCTACTGGTACGTCTCGGGGTGCGCGGCCGTGTCGCTGGTCGTCTATCTGACCATGCGGGAGACCCGGAACGCCTCCCTCACCAAAGCCCGCGCCGATGAGCCGGCCGCGTCGGAGCAAGCGGCACGCACCCCTGTCTGACCAGGACAGAGGCTGTTTACCCTTACGCCCATGCAGATTCTCCTGGTCGAAGACGACGACCGGCTGGCGGCCGCGCTGACCGCCGCCCTCGACCGGCTGGGGCATCAGGTCGTCCGTGCCGCGCGCGGGGACGACGCCCTGCGGCTCAAGGACGGCGCCGACTTCGTCCTGCTCGACCTGGGGCTGCCCGACATGGACGGCCTGGAGGCGCTGCGCCGGCTGCGCCGCGCCTCCGCCGTCCCGGTCATCGTGCTCACCGCCCGGTCCGAGGAGCGGGATGTGGTGCGCGGGCTGCGCGGCGGCGCCGACGACTACCTCGTCAAGCCGTTCCGTACGGCCGAGCTGGTCGCCCGGATGGAGGCCGTCGTACGGCGGGGCACCCGCCCCCTCAGCGCGCCCGGCCCGGTGGTGGCCGTGGGCGGGGTCCGCATCGACCTGGCCGCCCGGCAGCTGGAGGTGGACGGCAGGCCGGTCGCCCTCACCCGCCGGGAGTTCGACGTACTGGCCCTGCTCGCCCGCGAGCCCGGGGTCGTCCGCAGCCGGGAGGAGATCCTGGACGCGGTCTGGGGTGACCTGCTGCTGTCGGCGTCCCGCTCGCTGGATGTGCACATCGCCGGGATCCGGTCCAAGACCGGCTGCCCATGGCTGGTGGAGACGCTGCGCCGCACCGGGTACCGCCTGGGAACCGGCGGATGCAGCTGAGGATCCTGGCCGTCTACACGGTGCTCATCGCCTGCCTGGTGGCCGCGCTCGCCGTGCCCTTCTCGCTGGCCTACTCCTCGCACCGCACCGGCAAGCTGCTGCTGGAGCGGCGCGCGGACGCCACCCGCTTCGCCGAACTGGCCGACCAGGCGATGCGCGAGGGCGACACCTCCGGGCTCGTCCAGGAGGTGTCCCGCTACCACGAGCTGTACGGCACCGAGGTGGAGATCCGCGACCGGGACGGCAAGCGGGTCGCGGGCGGCGGGGCCTGGTCGGCTGACCCCGCCGAGCGCGCGCTGTCCGGCCGCACCACCGCGAGCCTGCCCCTGGTCACCCCCTTCGGCCCCGCGTCGGCCGTGGTCGCGGAGCCGGTGGGGCGGGACACGCAGGTGTTCGGCGTGGTGGTGATGAAGGTGCCCACGGCGGCGGCCAGGCGCGATGTGGCGCTCGTCTGGGCAGCCGTGGCGGCCGGCTCGGTGGTCGCCGTGCTCTGCGCCCTGATCGCCGCCCGCAGGCTGGCGCGGTGGATCCTGCGCCCGGTGACCGAACTGGACCTGACCACCCGCGCCATCTCCGAGGGCAGGATGGACGCGAGGGTGCGCGCCGGCGGGCGCGGCCCGGCCGAGCTGCGGCTGCTGGAGCGCCGCTTCAACGCGATGGCCGACGCCGTCTCGGCCGCCCTGGAGCGGCAGCGGGCCTTCGTCGCGGACGCCTCCCACGAGCTGCGCACCCCGCTGACCGTGCTGTCGCTGCGGCTGGAGAACCTGGAGCCGCACCTGACGCCGGACGGCACCGAGGAGTTCGCCGAGGCGCTGGCCGAAGTCGACCGGCTGGGCCGGCTCATGGAGGACCTGCTGGAGCTCGCCCGGGTCGAGGCCGGCACCGCGGCCCCCGAGCCGATCGCCCGCACGGCGCTGCGGGAGCGGCTGACCATCTGGCACGACGTCTACGCGGCCCGGAAGCTGACCCTGGCCGTGGAGCTCGAGGACATCGGCCCGTCCGCCGCGCCGCTGCCCGCCGCGGCCGCCCGGATCGCCGACATCGCCCTGGACAACGCGGCCAAGTTCGTACCGCCCGGCGGCACGGTCACGGTCCTGCTGGAGGCGCGCGTGCTGCGGATCGCCGACGACGGCCCGGGGCTCGAGGCCGAGCAGTTCGAGGCGGCCCTGGGCCGCTTCTGGCGCTCCCCCGGCCATGGCAACGTCCCCGGCAGCGGCCTCGGCCTGGCCATCGCCTCGGAGCTGGCCCGCGCCGCCGGCTGCGAGCTGTCCCTGCGGCCCGCCGCGCCCCACGGCCTGGTGGTCGAACTGCGCCTTCCCGAGACGTAGGCGATCACGCGACGGGGGCGGGCGTGTGGGTTCCGGTGGCGCCTCGGGCGAGCGCCCGTCGTGCCCGCGCGAGCCTGCGGATCGCCTCGGTGAGCTGACCCGACGGGAGCGTGTACGGCAGTCGGACGTGACGCTCGAATGCCCCGCCGACCCCGAATCGTGGTCCGGCCGCGATGGTCACTCCGTAGTCCGGCGCGATCGCCGCCAGCCGTGAGCTGATGGGCTCGGGGAACGACGCCCAGAGCGACACCCCTCCGGCCGGCCGCGGTGCGTGAACGTCGGGCAGGTGCTCGGTGAGTGCCTGACTCAGCGCGTCGCGCTGCGATCGCAGGTGCCGGAGGGTGTCGGGCCCCGCGGTGCGGCGCTCGTTCAGGAGGACGGCCGTCGCCAGCTGTTCGACGACGGGGGTGCCGAGGTCCGTGGCGGGCCTGGCCTGTTCGAGGCGGTCCAGGAGCGCGGGCGCGGCACGGATCCAGCCGATGCGCAGGCCGCCCCAGACGCTCTTGGAAACCGAGCCGACGCTGATGGCGGTCGGCATGTGTACGGCAAAGGGTTCCGGTGTCGCGCCGTCCAGAGCCAGCTCGGTCATGGTCTCGTCGATGACCGTGGGACACGCGGGCCTGAGCCTACGGCGCTCGCTCGCGGACATGCACATCCCGGTCGGGTTGTGGAAGTCCGGTATGAGATAGGCCAGTTGGGCGGTGCGCCCGGCCTCGTGGAGTTGCGCGACGTCCCAGCCGGACGACCCCACGGCGACGGGCAGCAGCCGGGCACGCGCCTGGGTGAAGGCCCTGATCGCATGCGGGTAGGTGGGGTGATCGATCAGGACCGTGTCGCGTGGTGACAGGAGCGTTCGCGCCAGCAGACCGAGCGCGTGCTGCGCCCCATTGGTGATCATGATGTGATCGGGCGCGGTGGACAGCCCTCTGCGCCGGTACCAGTCGGCGACCGCTTCGCGCAGCTCCGACGTACCGCATCGGTCGTATCCGTGCCGCTCGAAGTGGCGCGGCAGCTGTTCGAGCGCGGCCGCGAAGGCGGCGTGGAGGATCTCGACGGGTGCCGGTGGCGCGGCGAACGACAGGTCGATGGTCGACGGGTCCGTACCGGCCGGACGCTCGGACGGCGTGTCATGGGGGAGCCGTACGGTCCCCCTGGCCCGCGCCCTCGTGGCCAGGTACCCGTGCTCGACGAGGGTGCGGTACGCGGCACCGGCGGTGGTTCTGCTGATGCCCAGCGCGGTGGCCAGGTCACGTTCGCTCGGCAGCGCCGCGCCGAGGGAGAGACGTCCGTCCAGGATCAGCAGCCGCAGCCTGTCGGAGAGGCGCTGGTGCGCCGGCCCGGGCCCCTCCTGCCAGGTCCCGACCATGCGCGCCACCGCGTGCGAACTGATTTTCACCGGGCCAGCGTATCCAATCTGGCTATGGAATCGGAGTCCAGATGGAGCGGAGGCTTACGCCATGGCTCCTCCTGCTTCCCCCGCACACCCGCCCGTCCCGGCCCGTCACGACCGCCCTGTGATGGTGCGCATGAACGCCTTCGCCCAGGTCCGGGCGGGCCGGACGGCTCGTCGCCTCCCCCAGCTCCTGGTCGGCCTGGCGGGGTACGGCGCCGCCGTCATGGTGCTCGTCCGGTCCGGTCTCGGCACGGCCAGCTGGAGCGTGCTCACGGACGGCACGGCCAAGACGCTCGGCATCTCCTTCGGCTGGGCCACCAACCTGATCGCGCTCGTGGTGCTTCTCGCCTGGATACCTCTGCGCGAACCGCCAGGTCTTGGCACGCTGCTGAACGTCGCGATCGTCGGCTTCGCCGCGGACGCCACCGCGGCCGTGCTGCCCACCCCTCAGGGGGCACTCGCCGAGATCGGTTACCTCGTTGTCGGCCTCCTCGCGCTGGCCTTCTTCGACGCGCTCTACCTCGGCGCACAGTTCGGCCCTGGTCCGCGCGACGGCATCATGACCGGTCTGGTCCGGCTCACCCGCCTGCCCATCGCGGTGGTGCGCACCGGCCTCGACGTCGCCGTCGTCGGCATCGGCTGGCTTCTCGGCGGAACCCTCGGGGCCGGGACCGTACTCGTCGCGCTGTGCATGGGGCCGCTCGTCGGCTGCTTCCTGCCGCTCCTGACCGTTCGCCTCCCCGCCGCACCGGGCCGTGAAGAGATACACCCGGCACGGAGCGAGCCCGCTCAGCCGTAGACCGCGCGGTAGTACGCCGCCGCGCCCCGGTGCAGGGGCACCGTGCCCGTGCCGATCGCGTACCGCTCGTCGAGCCGGCTGCCGGGGGCGTCCGGGACGGGGAGGCGGGCGCGGGCCTCGAACAGGACGCCGGTGACGGCGCGGGCGGTGTCGGCCGCGAGGGCGGTGCGGCAGACCAGATAGCTGGGGGTGCCGACGGTCGAGGCCGGGGCTCGCAGGCCGTAGACCCCGGCGGGGATGGACACGCTCTCGTAGACGGGGCCGTGTTCGCGGCGCAGCGCGGGTGCGAGGCCGCCGAGGGGGACGAGGCGCACGGGGTACCGCCGGGCGAGTTGCGCGATCGCCCGGGTCGGCGCGCCGCCCGACCAGAAGAACGCGGCCACCTCCCGCGCTTTCAGCGCGGTGATGGACTCGTCGAGCCACAGCTGTACGGTGCGGACGCGGCGTACGCCCGCCACGGCGAGCACCCGCCCGGCGGTCACCGAGGTGCCGGACTCGGCGGCGCTGAGGGACACGGTGCGCCCGGCCAGGTGTCCGGGCTCCCTGATCGGCGAGTCGGCGGGCACCACGAGATGGAGATAGTTGAGGTAGAGCCGGGCGAGCGCCGCGACCGGCGCCGGGCGGGAGAAGCTGCCGCGGCCCGCGGTGGCGTCGGCCGCGCTGTCGGCGAGGGCCATGCCGAGATCGGCGCGTCCGTCGGCCAGCAGCCGCAGGTTCTCCACGCTCGCCGCGGTGGTGAGCACACGCACCGTGAGCCGGTCATGGGCCCGGTGCACCTCGTCGGCCAGCCGGCTGCCGAAGGTCGCGTACGGGCCGCCGCGCGGGCCCGTGGCCAGCCGGACCCGGTCGGGCGGGCCGTCGCCGGAACATCCCTGGAGGGGTCCTGTCGCGAGGGCACCGGCCGTGAGCGTCAGGAGACGGCGGCGTGGTACGGCGGACACCCCGCCATGCTAGGCCCCTTCCGGTCAGGCTCCCCGGTCAGGCTGCGCGGTCAGACGACCCCGCTCAGCTGGGCCCACACCACCCGGCCGCCGTTGAGTCCGGGCCGGTCCCCCCACGCCGCGGCCATGGCCCGCACCAGGGCGAGGCCCCGGCCGCCCTCGTCCTCCGCGCCCGCCTGGCGCGGGGCGGGGCCGGCGGACCCGCCGCCCTGATCGGCCACCTCGACGTACAGCGTGCGCCGGGCCTCCGCCCGCAGCACGCACAGGATCTGCTCGCTGCCGGTGTGCACGAGGGCGTTGGTGAACAGCTCGGACATCACCAGCTCGGCGGCGTCGCAGACGTCCTCGCAGAAACCCCATCCCGGCACCCGGGTGCGGACCCGGCGGCGGGCCGCGGCCACGGAGGCTCCCTGCGCGGGCAGTTGGAACCTCTCCTGGCGGAACCCGGCGTCAAGGCCGCCGAGGAGCATGGTGGGGCGGGCCATCGTCGTGCGTTGAGGCAGTGCCACGGCCGTTCGCCTTCCGTCTACCGGTGGGGGGTTCGAATGCCGCAAGTCGGCTACGCGCCAGCCACATTGAGACCCGGCACCCCATCACTATCGTGCTGTAGGCGCCAGTTGGCAAGCGGCGTTCTGCAAAATGCAGAATAGCCAGAGCACTCTGTTCGGGTTCATCCCGAGCATGGCACACTGAGCCCACGAGACCGTCCGAGGAGGTAAGGCGTGGGTGAAGCGCGGTCTGCCCCGACTGTCGGGCAGATGGTTCTCGGCATGCGCCTGCGCGACCTTCGCGAGAAGGCCGGCGTCAGCTATGACCAGGCCGCGAAGGCGCTGCACGTCAACCAGACGACGGTGCGCAGGATGGAGAAGGCCGAGGTCGGCCTGAAGCTTCCGTACGTCGAGAAGCTGCTTCAGACCTACGGGGCCCAGCAGGAGGAGATCGAGGCCTTCCTCTCCCTGGCCGAGGACGCCAACAGACCCGGCTGGTGGCATCGCTTCCGCGACGTCCTGCCGGACTGGTTCAGCCTCTATGTGAGCCTGGAGGGGGCTGCGAGCCGCATCCGCGCGTACGAACCCCACTTCATTCCCGGGCTGCTACAGACCGAAGACTACGCACGAGCGCTGCTGAGCATCGGATTTCCGCAGGCCGACCCCAAGGAGCTCGACCGACGGGTCGCCCTGCGGATGGAGCGTCAGGAACTGCTGAACCGACCCGACGGACCCCATCTGTGGGTCGTCATGGACGAGCCGGTGTTCCGCCTGCCCATCGGCGGCCCGGACGTCATGCGCGCGCAGGTCGACCGCCTCATCGAGGCCATCCAGATGCCGAACGTCACCTTGCAGGTGGTGCCGTTCGCCGCCGGACCCCACCCGGCCATGGGCGGACCGTTCCAGCTCTTCCGGTTCCATATCCCGGAACTGCCGGACATCGTCTACACCGAGGGACTGACCGGCGCAGCTTATCTCGACGAACGCGCGGACGTGGCCGCCTACTTGGAGGCCCTCGACCGAATGGGCACCCAGGCCACACCGGCGCGACGCACGGAGGCCTTTCTCCGTGAGATTCGCAAGGAGCTCTGACCGTGGATCAGGTGGATCACATATACAACGGCATGCCGGCCAAGCATCTCGGTGCGGAAGGCTGGCGCAAGCCCTGGAGCGGCCCCAACGGCGGCGCCTGCGTCGAGGTCATGAAGCTGAGCGACGGCCGCGTGGCGCTGCGCCAGTCGACCGACCCCGACGGCCCCGCGCTGATCTACACGCCTCTTGAGATCGAGAAGTTCATCCAGGGCGCCAAGGCGGGCGCCGCGGACTTCCTTCTCACCCGTACAGAACCGAACCTGACCACCTCGGCGGGTACCGCAGCAGAACGGAGGGCCGCCGCATGAGCGAGCAAGACCTCGGCCAGGGCCGGATCGACACCACCAAGCCGCATTCGGCCCGGATGTACGACTACTACCTCAACGGCAAGGACCACTACGAGGTGGACGCGGAGGCGGCCGCCAAGGTGCTGGCCGTCCATCCGACGGTCAAGCTCAACGCCAAGGTCAACCGGGGGTTCATCCACCGGGCGACCCGCTGGCTGGCGGGCGAGGCGGGGATCCGGCAGTTCCTCGACATCGGCACCGGCATCCCCACCGCGCCCAACCTCCACCAGGTCGCCCAGTCCGTGGCCCCGGACGCCCGGGTCGTGTACACCGACAACGACCCGATCGTGCTGGTGTACGCCCAGGCCCTGCTGACCGGCACGCCGGAAGGGCGTACCGCCTATGTCGAGGCCGACGTCCGCGAGCCCCAGAAGATCATCACGGCTCCGGAGCTGCTGGAGACGCTGGACCTGGACAAGCCGGTGGCCATGTCCGTGAACGCGCTCTTCCACTTCATCCCGGAGGAGGCGAAGCCGTACGAGATCGTGCGCGAGCTGATGGACGCGCTCCCCTCGGGCAGCTACCTGATGATGTCGCACTCCACGCACGACTTCTCGGCGGACACCTGGCGGAAGGTCATCGAGGTCTACAAGGAGAACGGGATTCCCTTCATCACGCGCTCCAAGACCGAGGTCGCGCGCTTCTTCGAGGGCATGGAGCTCGTCGACCCCGGCGTCTCGGAGCCGCACTTCTGGAAGCCCGAGGCCGGTGACCGCCCGGAGGACATCCGCAGCGCCGACATATCCATGTGGGCGGGAGTGGCCCGCAAGCCATGACCCCCACGAACCCCATGAACCCCCTCAACATCGACACCACGAAGCCGCACTCGGCGCGGATGTACGACTACTACCTCGGCGGCAAGGACCACTACCAGGTCGACGAGGAGGCCGCGGCCCATGTCATGGCGGTCTTCCCGGGCGTCAAGACATGTGCGCGGGAGAACCGTTCGTTCATGCACCGGGCGACCCGCTGGCTGGCGGGCGAGGCCGGAATCCGGCAGTTCCTCGACATCGGCACCGGCATCCCCACCGCGCCCAACCTCCACCAGGTCGCCCAGTCCGTGGCCCCGGACGCCCGGGTCGTCTACGCCGACAACGACCCCATCGTCCTCGCCTACGCGCAGGCCCTGCTGAACGGCACCCCCGAGGGCCGCACCACCTACATCCAGGCGGACGTGCGCGAACCCGAGCGCATCCTCGGCGCCGCCGAGCTGCACGAGACGCTCGACCTGAGCAAGCCGGTGGCGCTGTCCATGAACGCCCTGTTCCACTTCATCCCGGACGACGACAAGCCGTACGACATCGTCCGGCAGCTGATGGACCCCCTGCCCTCGGGCAGCTATCTGATCCTGACCCACTGCACCCCGGACTTCGCCCCGGAGACCTGGGCAAGGGTCGTCGACGTCTACCGCCAGGGCGGCATCCCCGCCCAGGTGCGCAGCAGAAACGAGGTCGAGGTGTTTTTCGAGGGCCTGGAGCTCATCGAGCCGGGTGTGGCGGAGCCGCATCTGTGGCGGCCGGACGGTGAGCGCGCGCTCGACAGCGCCGATGTCTCGTTCTGGGTGGGAGTGGCGCGCAAACCATGAACCGGATGCACATCGACACCACGAAGCCGCACTCGGCGCGGATGTACGACTACTACCTCGGCGGCAAGGACCACTACCAGGTCGACGAGGAGGCCGCCCGCAAGGTCATGGAGGTCTATCCGGGCATCATCCCGTGTGCCCGGAGCAACCGCGCCTTCATGCACCGGGCGACCCGCTGGCTGGTGAGCGAGGCGGGGATCCGGCAGTTCCTGGACATCGGGACCGCCATCCCGACCGCGCCCAACCTCCACCAGGTCGCCCAGAGCATCGCCCCGGACGCCCGGGTCGTCTACGCCGACAACGACCCCATCGTGCTGGCGTACGCCCAGGCCCTGCTGCACGGCACGCCCGAGGGGCGCACCGCCTACATCGAGGCCGACGTCCGCGAGCCCGAGACCATCCTGGGCTCGCCGGAGCTGCTGGAGACGCTCGATCTGAGCGAGCCCGTGGCGCTGTCGATCAACGCGACGCTGCACTTCATCCCGGACCAGTACGGGACGTACGAGATCGTGGAGCGGCTGATGGACGCCCTGCCCTCGGGCAGCTTTCTCGAGATCAGCCACAGCTCGCCGGACTTCGACAAGGCGAGCGTGGACGCGGCGGTCGCGATCTACCGCAAGGGCGGCATCGAGGCCCAGCTGCGTACCAAGGGCGAGATCGAGAAGTTCTTCCACGGTCTGGAGCTGATCGAGCCGGGGATCGTGCCGCCGCACCGGTGGTGGCCCGACGGCCCGGTCACGGTCACCGACGAGGAGGTCTCCTTCTGGGCCGGCGTGGCCCGCAAGCCCTGAGGCTCCCCGCCCCCCGCTCGACGAATCGCGGCTCATCCCGGGCCGTCCCGCCTCGTCGTGGGGGGCCTCCCGGTGGTGGCCGGGGGCGGCTCCCCGACCGTGAAGCCCATGACCGCGCCGCCGCCCGCCCGCCGCTCGGCGAAGACCGTGCCGCCATGGGCGGCGGCCACCTCCCGGACGATGGCCAGGCCGAGCCCGGAGCCGGGCAGGCTGCGGGCGCCGGGGGCGCGGTAGAAGCGGTCGAAGACCCGGTGGCGGTCCTCCTCGGCCACGCCGGGCCCCCGGTCCAGCACCGCCACCCGGCCGCCGTCGATCACCACCTCGATGGGCGTGGTGCCCTCCTGGTCGAACTTGGCCGCGTTCTCCACCAGGTTGGTGATGGCGCGCTGGAGGGACGCCGAGCGCCCGTCCACCACCGTGTCGTCCGCGGTCACCACGATCTCCCGGCCGGTGCGGCGGCGGGCCAGCCCGGCGGCCCGGTGTGCCACCTCGCCGAGCGAGGTGGCCGCCCGCGGCTCGTCGTCGCGCTGCCCGGCCGCCAGGCTGACCAGCTCGTTGACCAGGTCGGTCAGCTCCCGGGTCTCCCCCGTGAGATCGGCCAGCAGCTCCTCGCGGGTCGACGGCGGCAGCTCCTCGAAGCGGCGCAGCAGCGAGATGTTGGTCCGCAGCGAGGTGAGCGGGGTGCGCAGCTCGTGCCCGGCGTCCTGGACCAGCCGCCGCTGGTCGTCCTTGGACCGCGCGAGCTGGCCGAGCATGCCGTCGAAGGCCCGCCCCAGCCGGCCCACCTCGTCCTCCCCGGCGACCGGCACCGCCACATCCATCCGCCCCGTGGCCGTCACGCTCTCGGCGACCCCGGTCAGCCGCACCAGACGCCGGGTGATGCGCCCCGCCAGCCACCATCCGGCCACCCCGGCCGCCACGATGGCCGCGCCCACGAACAGCGCCGTGCGCTTCTGGAGCTCCCGCAGCAGGTCCTCGCTGTCGCTGAACTGCTGCGCCACCTGCACCGCGCCCCGGCCGGCGCCGAGCGAGACGGTGGCCATCCGGAACCGCTCATCGCCGATCTCGACGTCCCGCCGCTCCACCAGGCCCGCCGTGCGGGACGCCGCCATCCGGCGCTCGGCGGCGCCCACCGGCAGGGCGGGGCTCCCCCGGTCGGCGACGGTGCCCGTGGGGCGGATGATCTGGACGTCGGTACGGGTGGGGCGGCGGAGGTCGTCGCGCGGGCCGTCGTGGTCGGGGTCGGTCTGGACGAAGTCCCCGTAGCCGAGCGGCTGCTGCCGGACCTGGCTCCGCAGATCGTGGATGACCTCGCCGAAGACGCTCTGCTGGTCGACCCGCACCAGCCCGGCCGCCGCGTCGTAGCTGAGGAAGCCGACCAGGAGGGTGACGGCGGCGGCCACCGCGGCGAAGGAGATCGCGAAGGTGATGCGCAGGCTGGATCTGGGGCGGCGCGGGCGCGGGAGCGGCACGGTCACGCCTCCCGGAGGGTGTAGCCGACGCCCCGTACGGTGTGGATGAGCGGGACCAGCCCGGGGTGGTCCACCTTGCGCCGCAGATAGCCGATGTAGACGGCGAGGTTCTTCGATCCGGGGCCGAAGTCATAGCCCCATATGCGGTCGTAGATCGTGGCGTGGTCCAGCACGATGCCGCTGTTGCGCACCAGCAACTCCAGCAGGTCGAACTCGGTGCGGGTGAGCTCCAGCTCCTCCCCGCCCCGCCAGACCCGCCGGGCCGAGGGGTCCAGGCGCAGATCCGCCACCTCCGCCGTGCCGTCCTCCGGCCCGCTCTCCTCCTCGGCCGGCGCCGGGGCGACCGGGGCGGCGCGGCGCAGCAGGGCGCGCAGCCGGGCGAAGACCTCGTCCACGTCGAAGGGCTTGGCCACATAGTCGTCGGCGCCCGCGTCGAGCCCCTCGATCCGGTCGGCGGTCTCCACCCGGGCGGTCAGCATGAGGATCGGGGTGCGGTCGCCTTCCGCGCGCAGCACCCGGCACACCTGGAGCCCGTCCAGGCCCGGCATCATCACATCCAGCACGATCACGTCCGGGCGCTCGCGGTGGACGGCGGCCAGCGCCTCGATGCCGTCGGGGACGGCGGTGACCTGGTAGCCCTCCAGCGCCAGGGCGCGCTCGAGCGCCTGCCGGATGGCCCGGTCGTCCTCCGCGAGCAGCACGGTGTTGTACGTCGTCACACCCCGAGTCTGCCAAGCCCGGCGGGGTGCGGGCGTCGCCGGGCACCCCGGTGGCCTGGCTTCTTACCCTGCTCTCACCTCGTTCTGGCGGCCGGCTTACCGTGCAAGGCCATGGTGTCCACAACGATCCGGGGGTTTCGGTCCCCGGTGCCGTCACCGTCGGAGAGACACCATATGAAGATCGCCTTCCTGCTCCACAACGTCTACGCGATCGGCGGGACGATCAGGACCACGCTGAACCTGGCGGCGGCCCTGGCGGAGCGGCACGATGTGGAGATCGCCTCGATGCAGCGGCACCGTGAGACGCCCCGTTTCACCGTGGACCCCCGGGTGCGGCTCGTCCCACTGGTTGACACGCGTCCGAGCGGCCTCGACGCGCAAGACCCGCGGTTCGGCGAGCCCGCCCGGGACTTTCCCGCCGCCGAGAAGCGGTACCGCCAGTACACCCGGCTGCACGACGAGCGGGTCGCGGAGTATCTGCGCACCAGCGACGCCGATGTGATCATCGGCACCCGCCCCGGCGCCAATGTCTACATAGCCCGGTTCGCCCCGCGCCACGCGCTGCGCATCGGCCAGGAGCATCTGCGGCACGACGCGCACAGCAAGGCGCTGCGGGCCGAGCTCGCCCGCCACTACCGGACCCTCGACGCCGTCGTCACCACGACGGAGGCGGACGCGGCGGTCTACCGGGCGAAGATGCCCCTGCCGGGCGTACGGACCCTCGCCGTGCCCAACAGCGTGCCGGCGCCCCCGGTCAGCCCCTCGGACGGCACCGCCCCGGTCATCGCCGCGGCCGGGCGGCTGGTCCGCGGCAAGCGCTTCGACCTGCTGATCGAGGCGTTCTCGGCGGTCGCGGACAAGCACCCCGAGTGGCGGCTGAAGATCTACGGCGGGGGCACCGAGGAGGAGCGGCTCCAGGCCCTCATCGAGCGGCTCGGCCTGACGGAGAGCGCCCGGCTGATGGGGCCGCACTCGCCGATCGAGGCGGAGTTCGCCAAGGCGTCGCTGGTGGCGGTCGCCTCGGACGCCGAGTCCTTCGGCATGACGATCGTCGAGGCGATGCGCTGCGGGGTCCCCGTGGTCAGCACGGACTGCCCGCTCGGCCCGGCGGAGATCATCCAGGACGGGGTGACCGGCCGGCTCGTCCCGACCGGCGACAAGGACGCCCTGGCCGGCGCGCTGCTGGACCTCATCGACGACGCCCCGGCCCGGCGGGCGATGGGCGCGGCGGCACTGGAGAGCGCGTGGGCCTACGACCCCGCGCCGATCGCCCTGCGCTACGAGCGCCTCTTCGAGGACCTGGCGGCGAGCCGCCTCTCCCGCGGCTGGCAGCGCGGCCGGGCCCGGGCGCGCCGGCGCGCGGGCGGCGTGGCCCGCCGCTGGCTCACCGCCGTCCGCCGCGCGACCCGCCCCGACCGCCCGCTCCCCGCGATCCCCGCGACGGGCGCGAAGCGCCCATGAGGAACGGTCCCGGCCCCCGGACCACCCCACCCACCGGCTACCCGCCGACCACCCGGCCGCGCCACCCCGGCGCACGCACCGCGCGGGGCCCCGCGCGTCCCGCCACGCGGCGCGAAGCGCCCGCCACCCCGCGAGGCCGCGCGGGCTTCGCGGGAGTCGGGGCCACCCCATGCCCGCCCAGGCCCGGGCGCGGGCGGAGCGCCGCTCGCCCGGCGGCGGACGGCGGCCGCGTCCCTTTGGTGGCCCGTGCGCGACGCGGCGCGTCGGCGGCGGCCGCTTACGCCGCCGCACCCCGGCGGGAAGCCGACGGGCGGGGCGAGCCGTGACCGCGACGGTGGTGGGGCGGCCCGTCGCCGCGCAGAGCCCGGCGCGGGCCCGGCGGGAGGTGCCGTGGCTCGCGGTCGTCGCGGGGGTGTACGCCGTGGTGCAGCTGGCCATGGTCGTACCGCACATGGGCGGTGGGCTGCTGTGGGACGAGAGCGTCTACGCCTCCCAGGTGGATCCGCACCGTCCCGCGGCCTTCTTCAGCGCCCCGCGGTCCCGTGGCATCAGCTATCTCGTCGCGCCCGTGGTCGCCGCGACCTCCTCGGTCGTGGCGCTGCGGGTGGTTCTGGCCCTGCTGTCGGCGGCCGCCCTGTACGCCGTCTTCCGCGTGTGGGGGCCGCTGGTGGGGCGGGGCACCGCCGCACTGGCCGCGCTGTTGTTCTCCGGGCTGTGGATCACCCAGATCAGCGGGTCGCAGGTGATGCCGAACCTGTGGGTGGCGCTGGGCGCGGTGGCCGCCGTGGGCTGGTTTCTGCGGGCCCCGGCCGAGCCGCGTGCCCGCTGGTGGCTGGCCGCCGCCGTGGCCGGGGTCACGCTGCTGCGGATGCCGGACGGCGGCTGGCTCGGGCTGCCGCTGCTGGCGGCCGCGGTGTGCGTACGCCGGTGGCGGCCCGCGCTGCCCGCGCTGCTGGGCGGGCTCGCGCTGGGCGCGGCGCCCTGGGTCGCCGAGGCGTACGCGCGGTTCGGGGGCGTCGGGGCGCGGCTGCGGGCCTCCAGCGCCACGGAGGGCGGGATGGTGCCGCAGCTCAACGTGGGCACCGCGCTGCGCAGCCTCAACGGCCCGCTGCTGTGCCGCCCGTGCCAGGTGCCGCTGCGCCACCCGGAGCTGACGCTGTGGTGGCTCGCCCTGCCGCTGCTGGCGGCCGTCGCGGTCGCCGTGGCCGTACGGGACCACCGCGCCGGGCGCGGCCGGGCGCTGCCCGCGACCGTGCTGCCGGTGGTGTGCGCCGCCTCGATGGCCGTGCCGTATCTGCTGCTCATCGACTACTCGGCGCCCCGCTTCCTGCTGCCCGCCTACGCGCTGCTCGCCCTGCCCCTGGCCGCCCTCGCGGCGCGCGCGGTGCGGGCCGGGCGCTCGACGGTGCCGGTCGCTGCCGCCCTCGGGGTCGTGCTGGCGCTCCAGCTGGGGAGCCAGTACGCCGTCCTCGCGGACACCACGCACCAGGCCGCCGCCACCGCCGAGCGATACCAGCGGGCGGCGGCCGGACTGCGGGCGCTGGGGCTGCGGCCGCCGTGTCTGGTGGCCGGTCCGCGCGCGCTGCCGATCGGCTACGCGGCGGGCTGCGCCTCCGCCGAGGTGCGCGGCAACAACACCTCGACCACGGCGTCCGCGCTGCTGCGCCGGGCCGCCCACGAGCCGACCGCGGTGTTCGGCCACGCCCCCGGGCACGGCCTGCCGTCGCTGCGCGCCCGCGGCTGGACGCGGCACACCCTGCCCGGCACGGGCGGCCTGAGCGTGTACGTGTCCCCGGGCTCCGGACGCGCCGAGCGGCCGGCGCAGCGGTAAATTGTGAGGGTCCGGGGCGCCCTCCAGCCCGCGTGACCACTCCCGTTCCGCTGCTCCTGTGTTGCCTCTCGGCCGACCCCTCCCGCCGAGCCGAAGGAGTCCGCTCATGTCCAAGGGCTACTGGGTCGTGGCCTACCGTTCGATCTCCGATCCCGCGAAGTCGGCCGCGTACGTGAAGCTGGCCGTCCCGGTCATCGACAAGGCCAGGGGACGCTATCTCACCCTCGGAGGACAGGTCGTCGCCCACGAGGCCGGGGTGGCGGAGCGAACGGTCGTCATCGAGTTCGACAGCTTCGAGCTGGCCGTCGCCACGCATGACAGCGAGGACTACCAGAAGGCGCTGACCGTGCTGGGCGACGGCGCGGACCGGGACTTCCGCATCGTCGAGGGCGCCGACTGACCGCCTACCACTCCGTGGGGGCGTAGTCCTTCAGGAAGCAGCCGAAGACGTCCTCGCCGCCCTCGCCCCGCACGATCGGGTCATAGACGCGGGCCGCGCCGTCGACGAGGTCGAGCGGGGCGTGGAAGCCCTCGGCCGCCAGCCGCATCTTGTCGGGGTGCGGGCGCTCGTCGGTGATCCATCCGGTGTCGACGCTGGTCATCAGGATGGCGTCGGACTCGAACATCTCGCGGGCGCTGGTGCGGGTCAGCATGTTGAGGGCGGCCTTGGCCATGTTGGTGTGCGGATGGCCCGCGCCCTTGTAGCCGCGGCTGAACTTGCCCTCCATGGCGGACACGTTGACCACGTACTTCCGCCGCGCGGGCGAGGCCGCCATCGTCGGGCGCAACCGGCTGACCAGGATGAACGGCGCCGTCTCATTGCACAGCTGCACTTCGAGCAGCTCGACCGGGTCGACCTGGTCCACCCGCTGGATCCAGGTGTTGGAGGCGTCCAGGTCGGGGACCAGCCCGCCCGCGTCGATCGCGGTGCCCGCCTCGATCCGCGCGGGCGAGGCGGAGCCGCTGGTCAGGGCGAGGGCGGTGAGGTCCTGCGCGCTCAGCGCGCCCTCGCGCGAGGCCGCCGGCCCCGGCAGGGCCGCCTGGGCGCCGCTGCCGAACGCGCCCAGGACGACGGACTCGGGCAGCTCCCCGGCGGGCAGCGCGGCCGACTCGCCCGCTATGAGCTCCGCGTACGCGGCGGGCGTGCGGCGCACGGTCTGCGCCGCGTTGTTGATCAGGATGTCCAGCGGGCCCGCCGCGCTCACCGAGTCGGTCAGCGCGATCACCTGGGCGGGGTCCCGCAGATCGATGCCGACGACCTTCAGCCGGTGCAGCCACTCCCCGCTGTCCGGCATGGCCTTGAAGCGCCGGATCGCGTCGTTCGGGAAGCGCGTGGTGATGGTGGTGTGCGCGCCGTCGCGCAGCAGCCGCAGCGCGATATACATGCCGATCTTCGCCCGGCCGCCGGTGAGCAGCGCCCGGCGCCCGCTGAGATCGGTGCGCGCGTCGCGCCGGTCCCGGTTCTTCGCGGCGCAGTCCTGGCAGAGCTGGTGGTAGAAGGCGTCGACCTCGACATAGCGGCTCTTGCAGGTGTAGCAGGACCGGGGCCGCTGGAGGATGCCCGCGATCTGGGTGGTCACCGAGCTGGTCAGGGCCAGGCCCAGCGTCTCGTCGTCGATGCGGTCGGCGGCGCCGGTGGCCGTGGCCTCGGTGACCGCCTTGTCGTGCGCCGTCTTCGCGGCCCGGCGCTCCTGGCGCCTGCGCTGCTTGACCGTCCGGTAGATACCGGAGGTGGCGCGGCGCACCGCGATGGCGTCGGGGTGGTCCACCGGCAGCTGGTCGAGCTCCTCGAGCACGCTCAGGCAGGTCGCCAGGCGCTCCGGGTCGATGCCCGTCTGCTCGGCCAGGCCGTTTTCAGTCACCGTCATTCGCCGCTGCCACTTTCTGCTTCGCCCGTTCCAGGGCGGAGCCCTAGGTGGTGGTGGGGTGGGTAACGGCGAAACTTTACGGAAGCGAGGGCGGCGTCGCCAAACCCGGAGCGGGCTCACCCCCGCTCGGGCTTGCGGTAGACGTAGCGGGCGGCACCCGCCGGGGCGGCCCCGGTGAGCGCGCGGATCAGGCCGTGGTCCGGGGAGAGTGCGCAGGCCGGGTCCGTGGCGGCCGCGTCGCCGGTCAGCGCGTACGCCTGGCAGCGGCAGCCGCCGAAGTCCTCGGCGCGGTGGGAGCAGCTGCGGCACGGCTCCTGCATCCAGCTCTCGCCGCGGTAGCGGGCGAACGCGCCGGAGTGGTTCCAGATCCAGTCCAGCGGGTGGTCGCGTACGTTCGGCGGGTCAAGCCCGGGGAGCGCGGCCGCCGCCGGGCAGGGCAGCGCGGTGCCGTCGGGCGCCACGGTGAGCGAGACCGCGCCCCAGCCGCCCATGCAGGGCTTGGCGACCCCGTCGAAGTAGTCGGGGACCACCCACACCAGGTCCGTCCCGCCGCCCAGGCGCTCCCGCCACCGCTCGACGGCCTCACGGGCCCGCCCCAGCTGCTCCCGGGTGGGCAGCAGCGCGGAGCGGTTGCGCAGCGCCCAGCCGTAGAACTGGGTGTTGGCCAGCTCGATCCGCTGGGCGCCCCAGGACACCCCGAGCTCCACCAGGTCGTCGAACGCGTCGAGGTTGTCGCGGTGCAGCACGATGTTGAGGCCCAGCGGCAGCCCCGTCTCGCGGACCAGGGCGGCGGCCCGCTCCTTGTCGGCGAAGGACCGGCGCCCGGCGATGCGGTCCGAGGCGCCCGGGTCGGCATGCTGGACGGACAGCTGGACACCGCGCAGCCCGGCGTCCACCAGCGCCGCCAGCCGCGCCGCGGTCAGCCCGACGCCGCTGGTGACCAGCTGGGTGTAGATCCCGGCGGACTCGGCGGCGGCGGTGATCGTCTCCAGGTCGGCGCGCAGCAGCGGCTCGCCGCCCGACAGATGGGTGTGCACCACGCCCAGCTCCCCGGCCTGCCGCATCACCTCCGCCCACTCCGCGCCGGTCAGCTCCCGGGAGCGGCGGACCAGCTCCAGCGGGTTGGAGCAGTACGGGCAGTGCAGCGGGCAGCCGTGGGTGAGCTCGGCCAGCAGGGCCCAGGGGGGCGGCGCGTCGGTCATCGCAGCCAGCCCTCCCGCCGGAGGCGGTCGAGGAAGGCGGGGACCTCGGTGGCCACGGGGGCGCCGGGGAAGCGCCCGGCCAGTTCCGCGACGATCGCGTCGAGGCCGCGGGCGCCGTCGCACAGCCGCAGGATCTCGCCCGCGGTGCCGTGCAGCACGACCACCCGCTCGGGCACCACCAGCAGGTCCACCCCGCGCACCCGGTCGTGGCGGAGGTGGGCCACCGGCGCGAGCGCGGGCCGCCACGGAGGCGCGGCGGCCGTCGTGGTACCGGCTTCCCCGGCCGTGTCGGCGGTCACGGGGGTGTCGGCGGTCACGGAGGTGTCGGCGGTCACGGGCCCTCCTTGGGGTCGGCGTGGTCCACCGCGTCCAGCAGCGACCACAGCACATCGCATTTGAACGACAGCGCCGCCACGGCCCGCTCCCGGTCCTCCTCGCTGCGCGCCCACGACAGCACCAGCTCCAGGGCCTCCCGGCTGTCCCGGCGCCCCTGGGTCTCGCGGGTGCGGAAGTAGGCGAGCCCGTCGCCGTCGATCCACCGGTAGTGGCGCTCGAAGGCTCCGACGCGGGTGCGCATGATGTCCGGGGCCGACAGCTCGGTGAGCGAGGCGGCGACCGCCTCCAGCGGGGGGCGCAGCCGGCAGAAGTTGACGTAGCCGTCGACGGCGAGCCGCACCCCCGGCAGCACGTCCTGGCCCGCCAGCAACCGGGAGCGGTCCAGGCCCGCGGCCTCGCCGAGCCTGAGCCACCGCTCGATCCCGCCCTCGCCCTCGGCCGTGCCGTCGTGGTCCTGGATGCGCCGCAGCCACATCCGGCGCAGCGCCGGGGTGTCCAGCTTGGCGGTGATCAGGGCGTCCTTGACGGGGATGTGGCGCTGGTAGTGGAAGCGGTTGGCGATCCAGCGGCGGAGCTCGTCGGGGGTCAACTCGCCTTGGTGCATACGGACGTTGAAGGGGTGGCGGTCGTGGTAGCGCTCGCGCGCCACGGTCCGCAGCCGCTCCTCGAACGCAGGTGTGTCGCTCACAGCTCGATCACCATCCCGTCGGCTGCCACCTCGAGGCCCATGGCGGCCAGCTCCTGGTGCTGGGGCGCCGCCGGGTCGGCGAGGGGGTTGGTGTTGTTCAGATGGGTGTAGAGGCAGCGGGCCGGGAGTTCGGCGAGCCGCTTGGCGGTGCCGCCGGGGCCGTCGATGGGCAGATGTCCCATGCCGGTGGCGGTGCGGGTGGAGAACCCGGCGCGCCGGGGCTCCTCGTCGTCCCAGAACGTGCCGTCGACGATCACGCAGTCGGCCTCGGCGGCCGCCCGCTGGAAGGTGTCGGACCAGACGGCGAGGGCCGGGGCGTAGAGGAGGGACCGGCCGGTGTCCCGGTCGGCCAGGCGCAGCGCCACCACCCATGCGCCGTCCCCCGCCGCGTCGGCCGCCATACCGGCCGCGTAGCGCGGGCGTTTGGCGGAGACCGGCACGGCGCCGACGGTCAGGGCCGAGCCCTCGGCGAGGGGCACCGGCGCCGTGTCGAGCGGGCGCCACCGCAGGGTGGTGTACGGGCCCAGGACGTCGCCGAGGTGGAGGCCGTCGAGCAGGGCCCGGCGCACGGGGGCGGTGGCGAGCACATCGACACCGTCGGCCGCCTCGCGGAGCCGGGCGATGCCGAGGGTGTGGTCGAGTTCCGCGTCGGTGAGGACCACGCCGGCCAGCGGGGTGTGGCGGGGCCGCGGCCCGGGGTGCAGGTCGGGGCAGTCCTCGATCTGGTCGCCGAGGTCGGGGGTGGCGTTGACGAGGTACCAGCGGCCCTCGGCGGCCCGTACGGCGAGGGAGGCGTGGCGGCGGCGCCGGCCGGGGTGGGCGCGTGCCCCGGAGCAACCGGGGCACGCGCAGTTCCACTGGGGCAGTCCGCCGCCCGCCGCGGTGCCGAGCACGCGCAGCAGCATGGCGGCGCCGTCAGCGGTTGGTCAGCGAGTAGGCGGTGACCTCCAACGCGGTGTCCACGACCACGTAGTCGGGGGTCTGCCAGGCCGTTTCCTCGGGGCGGGGGCGTGTCTGCTCCGCCGTCCGCCTCGACTGGGGTTCGGTCCGCTGCACGGTTTCGTTCATGTCCGTACCTGCCTTCCTGTGTGTTGGGGGGTGATCCACGGGACGGATTCCCATGGATCCGCACGGAGGGTGATGGACGAGGCGTTCACGGGTCTCAGGAGCTCTTTCCCGCATAGCCGGAGCCGACCCGCACCTCGTCGATGAGCAGCTTCTGGTAGCGCTTGGTGTCGGTGGCGGCGGCCCAGGTGCTGTTCACGGTGAGCCGGACGTACCGCTTGGTGGTGGCGGGGAGGTCGATGAACTGCACACCGCGGGCGCTGGGGAGGGTGCCGGTCTTGACGGCGCTCCCCCAGTCGGTGCCGTCGCTGGACACCTGGACCTGGTAGTCGCGGATGCGGGCGGACTGCTCGGTGTCCGAGCGGGCGTAACTCACCGACCATTCGCGCTGGTTGACGGCCAGATACCGGATGCTCTTGGCGGAGCGCAGATCGAGGGTGAGCGAGACCGGCAGCTTGGTGTTGTTGTCCCAGTAGGTCTGGGGGTTGGCGTCGAGGACGGCGGAGGCCGGGTGTCCGCTCGCCGCGGCGCTCGCGCTCGCGGTCATGGAGTCGGCGGCGATCAGCCCCTGTCTGCCGTCGGTCTCGACCTTGAGGACCGTGTCGTAGGGGTCCCAGTCGGCGATCCCGGTGATGGTGATCTTGCCGCCGCCCTGGCTGAAACTCAGCTGCTCGCCGGTGCGGAAGTCGGTGATCCGCTGGGCCCGGTAGCCGTTGTCCCGCAGAGTCAGCGTGGCGCCGGAGGGCTTGGTCAGGACGTGTACGAAGTGCTGGTCCGGGTCCGCCTTGGAGACCGTGGTCACCCCGCGGGCCCCGTCGTTCCAGGCCCCGGGGGCGAGGCCGCCGTAGCTGTAGCCGCCGCCCTCGGTGCCGTTCAGCGAGCCCCAGATGGCGTCCAGATAGGTCTTGGCGAAGTTGTTGAAGGCTTCCTGTTTGCTCGGGAACCTGCCGTTCACCTGCGCGGTCTCGGCCATCAGCGATTTGACGGAGGACCCGGAATCGGCGATCAGACGGCCGAGGGTCAGCGCGTGGTCCACCGAGGAGTCGGTGTCGCTGTACCACCAGGCGCCGCTGCTCGGGAGCTTGAAGCAGGCCTCGGTCAGCCGGGGCTGGGGGCTCCAGATCGCCTGCGGGTAGTCGTAGGCCGGGGTCATGCCGGTCTTCTGCTCGTTGCTGACCGTGTCCATGATCGGCGTGTCTTCGTTGTTGTTGCTCAGCAGCCAGCCCGGGCGGTCCGCGCGGACCTTCTCGTAGAGGCCGTGGTCGATCCAGTAGTCGTTGTCGTTGTCGATCCAGAAGCCGGACAGCTTGGGGTACTTCCGCATGACCTCGACGAAGTTGTCATAGCCGTACTCGCCGAATCCGTCGCGGGTGGTCAGGTCGACATCGCGGCCCTTGTAGGCGGAGTAGCCGGCCGAATCCAGCCATTCATGGCCGCCCTCGTCGTGCCACTGCGGGTCGTCGGTCATATAGAGCAGGACCTTCAGCCCCTGGGCGTCGGCGGCGTTGATCAGCTCGCCCAGGAAGTCCCGCTTGGTGGAGCAGCTGCCGGGGATGTCGGACGGCCAGGCGCGCGCGTATCCGAGGCGGCTGTGGAACGAGGCCAGCACCAGGTATTTGGCGTGCAGCTTCTTGGCCTCGCCGACCCAGTATCCGGCGCTCCAGCCGCCGTCGGTCACCGCCTTCTCCCAGGCGGAGCAGCTGGTGTAGCCCGGCGAGGTGCGCATGCCCCAGTGCAGGAAGAGCCCTGCCTGGGAGTCGCGCAGCCACTGCTGGCGCGCGTGTGTGACCTCGGCCCGCGCGGGCGCGGGACCGGCCATGACGAGGGTGCCGACGGCGAGCAGTAAGGCGGTCAGCCAGGCGCGAAGACGTCCGCGCGGTCTGCGGCCCATGGGGTTCCTTCCCCGAGCTGTCGGTGCCGGGCGATGAGGGGCGTGGGTGCGCGTGGTGTTCTGTTGCAGAGTTGCGAGGTGTCAGGGCCTGGTCAATGGGGCGTACGCAAAAAGTCCTCCGATCTCTACCGCTCCACCTGACGATGCATCACACATCAAGCAGCACAAACCCGCAGGCAGTTGCGGCAATTCGGGGTCTCGAACACCTCTCACGCCCCTTAAGTCTGCACCAATGCTTGACTCGACAGGACACACCTCCTACCTTCCGCGATACGCCAACACCCCCCGCCCCAACCATGGCAGAGCTGTTGACGGAATAGGAACCTTTCTTTACAGTCCCCCTCAACAGCGATTCACCTCATGCGCCACTCCCCCACCGCGGCCTTTCCATGTCCGACAAGTTCATGGATATGTCCAAAGGTCAGACAGGAGAATCACTGATGGAGCGCAATCCGCTCGGGGGCCGCCGCGCCGCGGTGGCCCTGGCGGCAGCAGGCGCGCTGCTCCTCCCCGCGGTCGCCGCCCACGCCGCGCAACGATCGCCGAGCGCGCCCACCGCCTGGAGCCTCAAGTGGAGCCCCGCGTCGGGGGCCAGTGTCGCCGACTCCTTCGAGGGCTCCGAGGACGACCGCGCCGACTCCCACCCCGGGGTCACCCACATCTACCCGAACAGTGGCGGATTCCGCACCGACATGCACTACCCCAAGGACGTGGACACCAGCACCGACCGCCAGCGCAACGAGGTCCGGGGCATGCGGCAGAACGGCGCCGCCGTGAAGATCCTCAAGGACGAGACCTGGCGGATCCAGTACCAGATGTATGTGCCGGACACGCTGGACGCGACCACCGGCTTCACCCACATCATGCAGATCAAGGTGGGCGACGTGGCCGCGCCGCTGTTCACCATGTCCCTCCACCAGCACGACGACGGCCCCAAGGTCGAGATGCGCACCTCGGACGACGCCGAGAACCTGACGGAGGCCGGAGCCGCCGGCATGGCGCCGATCCAGGGCGCGTGGAGCGATGTGTCGGTCGAGGTGAAGGCGTCGGACTCCGGGGCATACGTCGACTGGTCGGTCGTCACCGACGGGAAGACGGTAGCGAAGCACAAGCGCACCGGTCTTGACATGTGGCGCGGTAAGAACTATCTGCGGCCCAAGTGGGGCATCTATCGCAGCCTCAACAGCGGTGGCCTCCAGACGACTTACCTGCTCACCCGCAACTTCAAGGCGTACAAGCTCCAGTAGGAGGAGACGCTCGTGAAGAGCCATCGGAAACTCGTGGTGGCGGCCACCGCCGCCGCACTCGCCGCCGGGCTGCTGGTCGGAACGGCCGGGACGGGCAACGCCTCGACCGACAGAGCCGACTCGGTGCCGTCGAGCATCAAGACCGTCTCGTCCGGCTGGTCGATCCCCTGGGGGCTCAGCTGGCTGCCCGACGGGTCGGCGCTGATCACCGAGCGCGACTCGTTCAAGGTGTTCAAGCTCACCCAGTCGGGCACCAGGACCCAGGTCGGCTCGGTGCCCAACGTCGTGACCACCAGCGGCGAGGGCGGGTTACTGGGGATCGCGGTGTCCCCCAACTGGAACACCGACCACTACGTCTACCTCATGCACACCGCCTCCGAGGGCAACCGGATCGCCCGGATGACCTTCGACGGCTCCTCGCTGAGCGGATACACCACGCTGGTCAGCGGCATCAAGAAGAACAAGTACCACAACGGCGGACGGCTCAAGTTCGGCCCGGACGGCTATCTGTACGCCACGGCCGGGGACGCGCAGACGTCCGACCTCGCCCAGGACAAGAACTCGCTCAACGGCAAGATCCTGCGGATGACCACGGACGGCAAGCCGGCCCCCGGCAACCCGTTCGGCACCCTCGTCTACTCCTACGGCCACCGCAACCCGCAGGGCCTCACCTGGGACGCGCAGGGGCGGCTGTGGGAGGCCGAGCTCGGCAACAGCACGTACGACGAGCTCAATCTGATCGAGCCGGGCAAGAACTACGGCTGGCCCACCTGCGAGGGCACCTGCTCCACCTCCGGGATGACCAACCCCAAGCGCCAGTGGTCGGTCGGCGACGCCTCGCCCAGCGGGGTCACCTACGCCGACGGCGCGCTCTACATGGCGGCGCTGAGGGGCGAGCGGCTGTGGCGGATCCCGGTCGACGGCACGTCCGCGGGCACCCCGCAGGCGTACTACGTCAGTGAGTACGGACGGCAGCGCACGGTCGAGACGGTCCCGGGCAAGAACACCCTGTGGCTGTCCACGACCAACGCCGACAACAACGGCGGCGAGCCGGACGGCGCGGACAAGGTGTTCCAGATCGAGCTGAAGTAGCCTCCGCCACCGCCGGTCGCGCTCCGCGGTCCGCCGCGGAGCGCGGCCGTGCGGGGTGGTCAGTGTGCGAGGCGCTCGTTCATGAGGAGGAAGGCGCCCAGGCCGTGGAGGTCGTTGGTGTTGCGCTTGCGGCCGAAGTAGTAGGCCAGATCGCCCACGTTGGTGCCCTCGCTGATGTCGGCGATGTCGGTCAGCCCGTCCGCGTTGACGCTCACCTTCTCCAGGACGCCCTGGTAGCCGCGGCGCGCGGCGGACACATACGCGCCGCCGGCGATGTAGCCGCGCCGCAGGGCCGCGTGCAGCATCAGGGTGTACATGCTGGAGGCGGAGGTCTCGGTCCAGTTGCCCGCCTCGCTCCCCTTGTCCACGACCTGGAACCAGCGGCCGGTGCCCGGGTCCTGGTAGCGGACGAACCCCTTGGCCAGGTGTCTGACGTTGGCGATGAGCTGGGCCCGCCGGGGGTGGTTCGCGGGCAGCAACTCCAGCACCTCGATATGGGTCATCGCGGTCCAGCCGATGGCCCGGGCCCAGTGGTAGGCGGAGGTGCCGGTGGCGGGGTCGGGCGACCAGGGGGCGTCGCCGTCGGCGTCGTACGCGTGGTAGAGCAGCCCGTTCGACGCCTTGAGGTGGGTGAAGTACACGGCCAGGTTGCGGGTGACCTCGTCGTACGCGTAGGCCTCGTCCCCGTACGCGAGCCCGTAGCGCAGCAGGAACGGCTGGGCCATGAAGACGCCGTCCGCCCACAGCTCGTTGGTCTTGCCGGTGGCGTGCCACATGCCGCCGTCGGTGGTGCGCGGATAGGTCGTGATGCGGGTGCGGATCTGGTCGGCGGCGGTGCGGTACCGCGGATCGCCGGTCTCCTTGTGGAGGATCAGCAGCAGGTTTCCGGACTGCATGGCGTCCAGGTTGTCGAAGCTGTGGTTGATGTGGCCGTCCGCGTCCACGTAATAGTCCACCCACCGCTTGATGTACGCGAGGTAGGACGGCTCCTTGACCCGCTGGTACACCCCGTAGGTGCCGTAGAGGAACAGCCCGCGCGTGTAGCCCCAGCCGCCCAGGGACTTCGGGTCCGGGTTGCGGGCGATGGTGGAGTCCACCACGGCCCGGGACCAGTCGGCCGGGGCCGCCTCCGCGGTCGCCCCGAGGAGGAGGCCGCCGGTGATGCCCAGGGTGCTCGCGAGTACGGTCCTGCGTCTGATCACTGGTCTTCTCCCGAGTGTCCGGTGTTCGGTGTCCGGTATCCGTGTTCGCGCCAGGTGATTGTTCTGAGCACGCCAAGAATAGATCTGATATTTGGATGCAGCAATGGGTCAATTGCCAGGAAATGAGCCAGATCTGAGGGCGCGATTTTCATCGAGAGGTCGGACCTCACCCACCCCAGTAACGCTCGCGGACCCACCCGCGTTAGGCATCGGAGACCCGCACGCACACCGGATGAGCGCACCCTGCGACAGGAGCCGCCCATGGACACCGAACACCGCGCACAGGCCCGGACGCGGGCGCGCGAGGAGGCCGGGCGGCTGGCCGCCCAGGGAATCGTCGGCGCGGCCCTGACCTGGGTGGACAACGCGGGCCTCACCCGCGTCAAGGCCGTGCCCACCGCACGGCTCGAACACGCCGCCGAGTGGGGCGTCGGCATGTCCCCCGTGTTCGACGTCTACCTCGTCGACGACTCCATGACCACCAGCCGCCACGTCGGCGGACCCGACGGCGATCTGCGGCTCTTCCCCGACCTCGACCGGCTCACCCCGCTGGCCGCCCAGCCCCGCTGGGCCTGGGCCCCCGTGGACCGCTACGACGTGAGCGGGCGGGAACACCCCGTGTGCCAGCGCCGGTTCGCCCACCGCATGGCCGAGCGGGCCCGGCAGCGCGGCTTCGATGTGCTGATGGGCTTCGAGACCGAGTGGGTCGTCACCACGGCGGGCGGCTCGGCGCCGGAGTCGGGGTCGGAGTCGGAGTCGGCGTTGCGCTACCCCACCGCGGGCCCCGCCTACGGGATGACCCGCCTGGTGGACCTCTCCGACTATCTCGCCGACCTGCTCGACGCGCTCCAGGCCCAGGGGCTCGAGGTGCGGCAGCTGCACCCCGAGTACGCGGCGGGGCAGTTCGAGGTGTCCGTGGCGCCCGCCGACCCGGTCGGCGCGGCCGACCTGGCCGTGCTGGTGCGCCAGACCATCCGGGGGGTCAGCGCACAGCACGGCCTGGAGCCGTCCTTCGCCCCCGCGGTCACCCCCGGCGCCGTGGGCAACGGCGGCCATCTGCATCTGAGCCTGTGGCAGGGAGACCGCGATCTGTGCCGGGGCGGGGACGGGCCGTGCGGCATGACGGCGACGAGCGAGGCCTTCCTGGCCGGGGTGTTGCGCGCGCTGCCCGCGCTGCTGGCCGTCGGCGCCCCGTCACCGGCGAGCTATCTGCGGCTGGAGCCCTCCCGCTGGGCCGGGGCGTACCAGTGCTGGGGGCCGGAGAACCGCGAGGCCGCGCTGCGCTTCGTCACCGGCGCGCCGGGGGACCCCGGCGGGGCCAACGCCGAGGTCAAGTGTTTCGACCAGGCAGCCAATCCGTATCTGGTGACGGGCGCGGTCATCGCCGCCGGGCTCGCCGGGCTCGACGCCGGGCTGAGCCTGCCCCCGCCGGTGGCCGGCGACCCGGCGCGCCAGGGCCACGAACGGCGGCTGCCGACCTCGCTGTCCGCCGCCCTGGAACACTTCGACGCCTCGGACACGCTCCGGGAGGCGCTGGGCGACCCGCTCTTCGAGTCCGTCGCCGCCGTGCGCCGCGCCGAGAGCGAGCTGTTCCAGGGGGCGAGCGCGCAGGACATCGCCGCGGCCACCCGCCGGAGGTACTGAGCCATGGCCGCCGACCGCGCGGCGCGGCCCCGGCCGCCGCTGGTGGACCACCACTGCCACGGCGTGGTGCGCGGCGAACTGGACAGCGCGGCGTTCGAGGCGTATCTCACCGAGTCGGACGCGCCCGCCGCGCCCGGCACCAGCTACTTCGACACCCAGCTGGGGTTCGCGGTGCGCCGCTGGTGCCCGCCCCTCCTGGGCCTCGCGCCCCACTGCCCGCCCGAGCGCTATCTCGCCCGGCGGCGGGAGCTCGGCGCGGCGGAGGCCACCCGGCGGCTGCTGCGCGCCGCGGGCGTCACCGAGTTCCTGGTGGACACCGGGCTGCCCGGTGATCTGACGAGCCCTCAGGAGCTGGCCGAGGCCGCCGGGGGCGCGGCCCGCGAGATCGTACGGCTGGAACACCTGGCCGAGCGGGTCGCGGACACCTCACGGACCGCCGACTCCTTCCTCGCCGCGCTCGGCGACGCGGTGCGCGCGGCCGCGCGCACCGCCGCCGGGTTCAAGTCGGTGGCCGGCTACCGCTACGGGCTGGACCTCGACCCCACGCCACCCGCCCCCGCCCCGCTGCGCGCGGCGGCGGACCGCTGGCTGGCCGCCCGCGCCTCGGGCGGCCCGGCCGCCGCACGGGTCGCGGACCCGGTGCTGTTGCGGCATCTGCTGTGGTCGGCGGCGCACACCGCGCTGCCGCTACAGCTGCACACCGGGTTCGGCGACCCCGATCTGCGGCTGGACCGCTGCGACCCGCTGCTGCTCACCGACTTCATCCGCGCCGTGCGCCCCACCGGATGTGCGCTGATCCTGCTGCACGGCTATCCGTACCACCGCGGCGCCGCCTATCTGGCCGCGGTCTTCCCGCATGTCTACGCCGATGTGGGGCTCGCCCTGACGCACACCGGGGCGCGGGCCGGGGCCGTGCTGGCCGAGGTGCTCGAGGTGGCGCCCTTCGGCAAGGTGCTCTTCTCCACCGACGCCTATGGGCTGCCCGAGCTGTACGTGGTCGGGGCGCGGCTCTTTCAGGAAGCCCTGGACGGACTGCTCGCCCGCTGGGTCCGCGACGGCGCCTGGTGCGCGGCGGACGCGGAGCGGGTGGCGGCCCTGGTGGCCGCGGACAACGCCCGGAGAGTCTACGGCCTGAACAGCACGATCACCGGCGATATCTAGAGTCGGCCGGAAAATCATCTGTCACCAGCGCGCCCGACGCCGCTTTTCGCCACGATGGAGCCATGGACGAAGAGCACTTCCTGGAGCGCGCCAAGCAGTTCGCCTACCGGCTGGCCGAGCTCCAGAACCGTCTGGACCCCGACTCGTACGACCTCCTGCTGCGCATCCTCCGGGGCATCAACGACGCCATCATGCACCGCAGCGACGGCGTCAGCGACAGCGTCGACGTGGAGTTCTCTCCGCAGGACCAGGACCGGTTCACCCCCGCGTTCGGAGAGGAGCTCGCCGAGCTGACCAGCCTGCTCGGGCCGCACGGCCTGCGGCTGGTCGTGGACTTCGGGGCCGAGCGTGAGCGCGACCGGCTGGAGGTGGAGGCCATCGCGCGGGTGAGCGGCATGGACCCCGGGCGATCATGACATGAGCCGCGCGCGGCTGGGCAGTACCGTTCGTCCGGTACGGACCGGCCGTACGGTCACCACCTGGACCAGCCACTACGCGGAGGAGAAACGCATGCGGATCGCCGGCGCGACCGTCCTGCTCACCGGAGCGACCGGAGGCCTCGGGCAGTCACTGGCCCGCGCCTTCGCGGCCAGGGGCGCAAAGCTGCTGCTCACCGGCCGCCGCGAGGACGTGCTGCGGCCACTGGCCGACCGGCTGGGCGCCCGTGCCGTCGTCGCCGACCTGGCCGAACGGGACCAGCTGGAGCGGCTCATCGACGAGGCCGCGGAGACCGACATCCTCATCGCCAACGCGGCGCTCCAGTCCAGCGGCAAGGTCCTCGACTACGCCCCCGAGCAGCTCGACCGCGCCCTGGAGGTCAATCTGCGCGCCCCGCTCCAGCTGGCCAGGGCGCTGGCCCCGCGGATGGTGGCGGCGGGTTCCGGTCATATCGTGATGATCGGCTCGCTGTCGGGCCGTACCGCCTCCCCCGGGGCGGCGCTCTACAACGCCACCAAGTTCGGGCTGCGCGGCTTCGCGCTCGGGCTGCGCCAGGATCTGCACGGCACCGGGGTGGGGGTCTCCGTGGTGCAGCCGGGATTCGTGCGCGACACCGGGATGTTCGCGGACTCGGGCGCGACCACGCCGCCCGGCGTCCGTACGGTCTCGGCCCGCCAGGTGGCGGTGGCCACCCTGCGCGCCGTCGAGCGGGACCGCGCCGAGGTGAACATCGCCCCGCTCGAACTGCGCCTGGGCAGCGCCCTCGGCGGGCTCTTCCCGAGCCTGGCGGCGGTGGCGCAGCGCGGGGCGGGGGCCGAACGGACGTCGCGTCAGCTGTCCGAGGGCCAACGGCACAACCGCTGAACGGCGGACCCGGGTGGTGTCCGGCCGATCTTTCCCCTGCTCGCAGGCGTCAAGGCCCGCCGGACACCACTTTCACAGCAACGCGCTTTCCTGGCACGGGACTTCACAGCACTCCCCCGGGCGCGGCGCCCGTGCTAGGGTCCTGGCGACCCTGGCCGGACAACGTTGTCAACGGAGGTCCCCCTTGAGACCACTGGTCGGTCGGATGCGTACCCGCGCGGCAAGAGCGGTCACCTCGGTGGCGGCGGCCGTGCTGCTCCTCGGCGGGCTGCTCGGCCCGCCGGGCGCCGCCGCGGCCCCGGCGGCCGAGCCCGCCTCGCTCGTGAACCCGTTCGTGGGCACGCAGAACTTCGGCAACACCTTCCCCGGCGCCAGCACGCCCTTCGGCATGGTCCAGGTCAGCCCGGACACCGGCGGTCAGGGCGGCTACGACTACGCGCAGAACACCATCTACGGCTTCAGCCAGACCCATCTGTCCGGCGTCGGCTGCGGCGTGGCGGGCGAGCTGCCCCTGATGCCCACCACCGGTCCGGTCACCGACGTGAACCCCGAGCACTACCGCTCCGGCTACTCCCATGACGACGAGGAGGCCACGCCGGGCTACTACCGGGTGGGGCTCACCAGCTACGACGTCGACGCCGAGCTGACCGCCACCGAGCGCACCGGCTGGCAGCGCTACACCTTCCCCGCCACCGGCGCGGCCAACGTCCTGTTCAACACCGGCAAGGCCAATCAGAAGGTGTTCGACTCCGAGGTGCGCGTGGTCGGCGACCGCACCGTCGAGGGCCGGGTGCGCGCGGGGAACTTCTGCGCGGGCAAGGACGAGCACACCGTCTACTTCACCGCCACCTTCGACCGGCCCTTCGCCTCGTACGGCACCTGGCGCGGCACCACCGCCACCCCCGGCTCCCGGGAGGCGGCCGGGGAGGGCGGCAACGGCGCCTGGGCCACCTTCGACGCGACCGCCGACCGGGACGTCGTGGTCAAGGTCGGCCTGTCGTACACCGGCCTGGACGGCGCCCGCAAGAACCTGGCGGCGGAGACCGGCGACAGCTACGACTTCGACGCCACGCGGGCGAAGCTGCGCGACACCTGGGAGCGGCAGCTGGACTCGGTGCGGATCGGCGGTGACACCCAGGAGCGGCAGAGCGCCTTCTACACCGCGCTCTACCACGCCCAGCTCCACCCGAACCTGGCCGGTGACGTGGACGGCCGCTACACCGGCTTCGACGGCCGGACGCACACCGCCACCGGCTACACGCCGTACCAGAACTTCTCACTGTGGGACACCTACCGGCCGCAGAACCAACTGCTGGAGCTGCTCCAGCCGCGGGTCGCGCGCGATGTGGCGCTGTCGGTCGTCGGGATCGGCCGGGACGGCGGCTGGCTGCCGAGGTGGGCGCTCGCCGAGAGCGAGACCAACATCATGACCGGGGACCCGGTGACCCCCTTCCTGGTCGAGGCGTGGTCCAAGGGCCTGCTGGCCGGGCACGAGGAGGAGGCGTACGCGCTGCTGAAGCGCAACGCGACCACCACCCCGCCCGCCGACTCCCCCTACAACGGGCGCTCGGGCGTGGACTACTACCGCAGGCTCGGCTATGTCCCGTCGGGGCTGAAGCTCGGCGAGGACTGCGCCCACAAGGGCGGCGACAACGACTGTGTCCACCCCGCCTCGGCGACCCTGGAGTACTCCGCGGCCGACGCGGCGCTCGCGCTGATGGCGCGCGGGCTCGGACACCGCGCCGACGCCCGGATGTTCGCCGAGCGCGGCCAGTGGTACCGGAAGCTGTGGGACCCCTCGATCGCGCAGTTCCGGCCGCGCACGGCGGACGGCGCCTGGGTCACGCCGTACGACCCGGTGGAGGCGGGCCGCCAGTTCCACGAGGGCGGCGCCTATCAGTACCAGTGGCTGGTGCCTCAGGACCCGGCCGGGCTGGTCGGGCTGATGGGCGGGCGGCGCGCCACCGAGCGGCGCCTGGACTCCTTCTTCGCCTACGACAAGCTGCTCACCGACCCGGCGGGCACCGCGCGCCGGGACTGGATCTCGGCCCCGTACGACTACTACGGCAAGCCGACCTACAACCCGAACAACGAGCCGGATCTGCACGCCCCGTACATGTATCTGTGGGCGGGCGCGCCCGCGAAGACCGCGACCGTGGTGCGGGCGGCGATGACCCTGTTCACCACCGGGCCGGACGGCATGACGGGCAATGACGACCTGGGCACCATGTCGGCCTGGTACGTCTTCTCCTCGCTCGGCCTCTACCCGACCATGAGCGGCGGCGACTTCCTGGCCGTCTCCAGCCCGCAGTTCGAATCGGCGATCATCCGTATTGGCAGCATCGGCCGCTACGGCTCCCGGCAGGGCGGCACGCTGACCGTCAACGCGCCCGGCGCGAGCGACGAGCGGCGCTATGTGCGCGGCGTGTCGCTCGACGGACGGGACCTGGCGCGCACCTGGCTGCCGTGGTCCGCGGTCGCCCACGGCGGCTCGCTCGTCCACCGGCTGGGCACCGAGCCGGGCTCCTGGGGCACCGGGCCGGGCGCCGAACCGCCCTCGGTGGGTGGGGCCGGTCGGCGGGGGCCGGACGTGGTGTAGGTTCTACCGCCCCCCACCATGTGCGTCTGAGCGAGGGAGCGGGTCCATGCGTGCTGTGGTGTTCGATGCCTTCGGGCAACGGCCCGAGGTCCGAGAGGTCGAGGACCCGGCTCCCTCGCGGCGCGGCGCGGTCATCCGGGTCGAGGCGACCGGGCTGTGCCGCAGCGACTGGCACGGCTGGATGGGGCACGACCCCGGCATCCGGCTGCCGCACGTACCCGGCCATGAGCTGGCGGGCGTGGTCGAGGAGGTGGGGTCCGAGGTGCTGAACTGGCGCCCCGGGCAGCGCATCACCGTGCCCTTCGTCTGCGCCTGCGGGCGCTGCGCCGCCTGCGCGGACGGTGCGCAGCAGGTGTGCGAGCGGCAGACGCAGCCGGGCTTCACCCACTGGGGCTCCTTCGCGGAGTACGTGGCGATCGAGAACGCGGATGTGAACCTGGTGGGCATCCGCGGCGAGCTGGCCTTCACCACGGCGGCCGGTCTCGGCTGTCGCTTCGCGACGGCCTTCCGCGCCGTGGTGGCGCAGGGCCGGGTGGCCCCGGGCGAGTGGGTCGCGGTGCACGGGTGCGGCGGGGTGGGGCTGTCCGCCGTCATGATCGCGTCCGCGGCGGGGGCGCGGGTGGTCGCGGTGGACATCTCGCCGCGGGCCCTGGCCCTGGCCCGGCGGTTCGGCGCGGAGGTGTGCGTGGACGCGGCCTCGACGCTGGGGTCCGTGGCGGACGCGGTCGCGGACGCGACCGGCGGGGGCGCCCATGTGTCGCTGGACGCGCTGGGCTCCCCGCGGACCTGCGCGGCGTCCGTGAACAGCCTGCGGCGGCACGGGCGCCATGTCCAGGTCGGCCTGCTGCCGCCGGCCGCCGGGAGCCCGATGCTGCCGATGGACCGGGTCATCGCGCTCGAACTGCGGCTGCTGGGCAGCCATGGCATGGCCGCCCACGCGTACGGGCCGATGATGGAGATGGTGGAGGCCGGGACGCTGCGGCCGGACCTGCTGGTCACCGACACCATCGGCCTGGACGAGGTGCCCGAGGCCCTGATGGCGATGGGGGCGGCGGGCGGCGCCGGGGTCACGGTCATCGAGCCCCGGCGCCCCCCGACGGCCGCCCGGCGGTGAGGGCGGGGCGGCTCAGCCCGGGATCCGTACCGTGTTCCCGGTGATGCGGACGCGGTCCCCGGCGGCCGGGCGGTCCGTGATGTCCGGGATGTTGGCGGGTGTCAGGTCCGGGGCGTGGCCCGGCTCGCCGCCCCGGGGAACGGTGCGCACGACCTGGCTGGGCGGCAGCTTCCCGCGCCCGTCCAGCCGCTGCCACATCAGGTCCAGGGCCTGCTGGTAGTAGTAGCCCAGCGCCACATAGCGGTTGTCGAAGCCGGGTGCCGTGGAGTCGAAGTGGTGAGCGTTGGTGACCTCGACATACGAGACGGTGCCTTGGCCGTCCTCCGCACGGGAGTTGAGCCCCAGATAGGGCCTGGAGCTGTGGTTGACCGGGACCCGGGCGTCGTCGCGGCCGTGCACGATCAGCGTGGGCTTGCCGTGCAGATCGCCGGTGCGCCGGGTGACGTCCAGCCCGTCGGCCAGCCGCTCCGCCCACCGACGCTCCGCCCCCGCGCGGGCAAAGGCCAGTTGGTAGACGCAGGTCTCGCCGCGCAGGTTGTAGTCGTGACGGCCGTCGGGGCCCTGCGACTTGGCGTCGGCGACGGGCCCGCCCGGCGCGTTCTCGTCGATCAGCACCCCGGGCGCCGGGGCCCGGCCGGAGCTGGTGCCGAAGGCGGCGGCCAGTTCGGCGGCGCGGTACGGCACCGGGGTGCCCGAGGCGTCGGTGCGGGCCCAGCCGTAGCCGCACAGGGAGTCGGCGACCGAGGCCCGGGCGTAGCTCATGGCGTACGAGGCGGGCGTCTGCGGGTCGTAGTGCGCGAGTTGGAGATAGCCGGACTGCGGCTGGTATCCGGCGCGTACCAGAGCCTCCTGGGCGAGCCGGGGCAGCCCGTCAGGACCCGCCCGCTCCGCGTCGCGCCGGGAGATCAGCCGGGGGTCGTCGCCGACGAGGGCCGCGCAGCGGCGGCGGGCGGCCGCGATGTCCAGCGAGGCGTAGCCGGGCGCGGTGGGCTCGGCGAGCGCGGCGCACGGCTGGAGCAGCGAGGCGAGGGAGTTGTAGCGGATCAGCGGCATTCCGGCGGCGGGCACCGCGCGCCCGCCCTGGCTGACCCGGACCCCGTCGAGCGGCGCAAGGTTCATCTGCGGCTCGGAGGCGACGACCGCGTCGATCAGCCCCCGTCGGTCGTCCTCTCCGGCGGCGACGGCCGCTCCGCCGCCGTTGGAGACGCCGGTGGCGATGACGGTGGTGGTGGCGGGCGTGTAGCCGCCGCGGGGCGCGCCCTCGCGCCGGTCGCGGCCGAGCAGGGCGAGGGCCAGCGCCACCGAGCGCAGCACATCGCGCCCCCAGGTGGCCTGCGGGTTGGTCCTGGCGTGCGCCATCTTGTACGCGACGCGGTACGGGCGCCCGGCGTCGAACCGGGCCCGCTCGGCGTCGCTCAGCCCGGCGTCGAACGCGGCGCGGTCCCCCGTCGCGGCGCGGGGGCCGGTCGTGCCGTCGTGCGCCATGACGGTGCCCGAGTGCAGATCGTCGAAGGCCGGGCCCATGCCCTTGTCGGTGTAGGCGACGGCGCAGCGGCGGTGCAGCCCCCAGGCCCCGGCGGTGCCGGCCATGTTGTAGACGCCGCCCAGGCCGGAGGCGGGCGCGGCGACGACGCAGGGGCGGGCCCGGTCGAAGTCGTCGGGGACCTGGACGACGAAGCCGACGCTGTGCGAGCCGCTGCCCGCGACCGCGCGGTACTCGACGCCCGCGATCTTGCCGTCGCCGGGGACCGGCCGGCCGCGGTCCACATTGGGCCCGTACAGCCGCCCCAGGCCGCCGCCGGTCCCGGCGGACAGCCCGGCGGAGGCCCAGATGGCCTGGCGGCGCAGCTCGGCGGCGGTGGGCCGGTCGGGGTCGGCCGGGGCGGGCGGGGCGGGGGCGCGCAGCCCGGAGAAGCCGAGCCCGGCGGTGAGCAGGTCGTCGCTCGCGCCGTCGTACCGTACGGAGCTCAGCGCGGTGATGTAGGCGGGGATGGGGGTGCCGGGGGCGGGGGCGGCCGTGGCCGTGGCCGTGGCCGCCGGGACGAGGGCGGCGGTGAGCGCCGCGGCCAGCAGGGGCGGGAGCGCGGCCGAGCGGCGCGGGGCCGGCCAGCGTGCGGACTTGGGCACGTCGTCTCCTGGGAGTCGTCTCCTGAGAGTTTTTTCCTGGGGTGGTGTCACAGCCTGGGCTGGTGTCACAACCTGGGGTGGTGTCACAGCGGCAGGGCGCCGGTCAGCAGGGCGGCGGCGGTCATCACGAGCGTGGTGCCGAAGGCCCAGCGGAAGATGAACCGCTGGTGCTCCCCGAGCTGTACGCCGCTCATGCCGACCAGGATGAAGGTGGAGGCGGTGAGCGGGCTGAGCGGGAAGCCGGTGGTCATCTGGCCGAGGACGGCGGCGCGGGCGACCTCGGACGGGTCGGTGCCGAAGGAGTCGGCGGTGCCGGCCAGCACCGGCAGGATGCCGAAGTAGTAGGCGTCGGGGGTGAAGACGAGGCTCAGCGGCATGCTGGTCACCGCGACCAGCACGGGCAGATGGCCGCCGAGGGAGTCGGGGATCACCTCGACCATGGCGTGGGCCATCTTCTCGATCATTCCGGTGCCGGTGAGGATGCCGGTGAACACCCCCGCGGCGAAGATCATGGTGGTGACCAGCACCACGCTGTTGCCGTGCTTCTCCAGCAGGGCCTGCTGCTCCTCCCAGCCGGGGTGGTTGACCAGCAGCGCGATCACGAAGGCGAGCACGAACAGCACCGGCAGCGGCATGACTTCGAGTACCAGGCAGACCAGCAGGGTGACGGTGAGCAGCAGATTGAAGACCGTCAGCGCGGTGCCGGCCCGCGCGGCCACCCGGGGCGTGCCGGGGCCGTCGCCCACCGCCACCTCCTCGCTCGGCTCGGCGATCGTGCCGAGCCGGCGGCGCTCGCGGCGGCCGATGAAGTACGCGGCCAGCAGCACCCAGGCGATGCCCGCGGCGAGGGCGGGCAGCAGCGGGGTGATCACATCGGAGGTGTCCAGCTTCAGCGCGGCGGCCGCCCGCGCGGTGGGGCCGCCCCACGGCATCAGGTTCATCACGCCCGCGCCGAGGGCGACCACCCCGGCGAGCACCAGCCGGCTCATGCCCAGCCGCCGGTAGACGGGCAGCAGCGCGGAGACGGTGATGAGGAAGGTGGACGCGCCGTCCCCGTCGAGCGCCACACAGATCGTCAGCACCGCGGTGCCCACGGTGACGCGGAGGGGGTCTCTGCGGGCGATGCGCAGAATGCCGCGGATCAGCGGCTCGAACAGGCCGGCGTCGATCATCAGGCTGAAGTAGAGCACCGCGAAGGCGATCATGATGCCGGTGGGGGCGACCTTGGACAGCCCGTCCAGCGCCATCGGGCCCAGGTCGTCCCCGTATCCGCCGATGACCGCGGTGACCACCGGGGTGAGGACCAGGGCGACCAGCACCGAGACCCGTTTGGTCATGGTGAGCAGCAGGAAGCCGCCGATCGTGCAGAAGCCCAGTGCTGCCAGCATGGCCGCTCGCTTTCTTTCCTCGGATGTTGCCGATGAGTTTCCGAGCGGCGAAAGATCCGCGTCCAGCATCGAACACAGATCTGTCCATGCGTTTAGCGCAACAGTTCCCCGGCGCGGCGCGCGCGCCTATCCTCCCGCTTCATGATGGACGTCACTTTGCGCCAGCTCGCGGCGTACGCCGCGGTGGCCCGGGCCGAGAGCTTCACCGCCGCCGCGGCCGAACTGCATGTGTCCCAGTCCTCGCTGAGCCGCGCCGTCGCGGACCTCGAACGCACCCTCAATATGCGGCTGCTGGAGCGCGACACCCGCAATGTGCGGCTGACCCCGGCCGGGTCGGAGGCGCTGCGGATAGCGGACCAGATCCTGTCCGCGCACCGGGCGGGCCTGGCGCAGCTGGGGCGCTATGTCTCCGGTGAGCGCGGCACGGTGGCGCTGTCCACCCTCCCCTCGGTGGCGGCCGTGCTGCTGCCGCCGGTGATCTCCGCCTTCCGCGCCCGCCGCCCCGAGGTGACCGTACGGCTGCTGGACGGTCTGGAACGGCCGGTGCTGGAGCGGGTGGTGGACGGGGACGCCGACTTCGCGGTGTCCACCGTGGCCCGGCGCACGGCCGGGATACGGCTGCGCCCGCTGGTCCGCGACCGTTTCGACGCGGTGCTTCCCGAGGGCCACCCGCTCGCCGAGCGGTCCGAGGTGAGCTGGGAGGAGCTGGGCCGCGAGCCGTTCCTGGCGGTGGGCGCGGACTCCAGCGTGCGCCGGATGACGGACGCCGCCTTCGCCCAGGCGGGACTGTCGGCGGACCCGGCGGCGGAGGCGTCCAACGTGGCCACAGTGGGCGGGCTGGTGGCGGCGGGGCTCGGGGTGTCCGCCATGCCCGCCCTGGTGCATCCGCTGGTGGCCCCCGGGAAGCTGGTGCGCCGCCCGCTGGTGGACCCGGTGGTGGAGCGGCGGCTGCATGTGGTGGTTCCGGCGCGGCGGGCGCTGCCGCCAGGAGCGCGCCGCTTTCTGGAGCAGCTGGAGGAGTTCCGCGACGCGGGCCATGAGCTGCCCGACGGGGTCTTCTGGGAGCGGAGCGAAGCCTGACCACGGGCAACTATTGTGAGATCGGCATGAATTGATGCCCGTTCATTGCTGGACCCGCATATGGCCGAGCCCGCAGCCTGACACTTATGGACCGTCTGAACAGCGACAGCCGAGCGCCTCAGGGGCAGCAGGGACAGCGGGGACAGCTGACCGGCCTGAAGGTGGTGGAGTTCGCCCATGTCGTCGCGGGCCCCCTCGCCGGGGCGATGCTCGCCGACCAAGGGGCCGACGTGGTGCATGTGGAGCCCCCGGGCTCGGGCGACGCGGCCCGGGCCATGGGGCCCCGGCGCGACGGCGTGCCGCTGTGGTTCAAGGTCGCGGGCCGCAACAAGCGCTCCGTCACCCTCGATCTGCACCACGAGGAGGGGCGGCGGATCGCCCATGACCTCATCGCCTGGGCCGATGTGGTCATCGTGACCCTGCGCGCGGGACGGCTGCGGACCTGGGGGCTCGACTGGGAGGCCGTGCACACGGTCAACCCCAAGGCGATCCTGCTCCAGATCTCCGGCTTCGGCGCGACCTCCTCCCGGGCCGACGCCCCGGGGTTCGGCAAGATGGGCGAGGCCCGCAGCGGGGTGGTGCATCTGACCGGCTTCCCGGACGGACCGCCCGTGCACACCGGCTTCTCGCACGGCGACGCGGTCACCGGCCTGATGGGCGCCTTCGCGATCCTGGCCGCGCTGCACCGCCGCGACACCGACCCGGACTTCGACGGCGAATGGATCGACCTGGCCCTCTTCGAGCCGCTGTTCCGGCTGGTGGAGTGGCAGGTCATCGCGTACGACCAGCTCGGCGCGGCCCCGGAGCGGGCCGGCAACCAGCTGGCCGTCGCCCCCGCCGCCGTCATCAACACCTACCGCAGCGGCGACGGCGACTGGCTGACCGTCACCTCGGCCACCACCCGCTCGGTGCTCAATGTGGTGCGGCTGCTGGGCCTGGACGAGGCGGAGTACGCGACCGTGGAGGCGCAGCACGCCGGGCGGGAGCGGCTGGATCACGCGCTGCGTGCCTGGGTGGCCGCGCGCCCGGCCGAGGAGTGCCTGGCGGCGTTCGAGCGCGCCGAGGTGGTGGCCTCCCGGGTGTTCAGCGCGGCGGACATCGTCGCCGACCCGGTCTACGCCGAGCGCGAGGACATCGTCACCGTCGACGACCCGGACCTCGGCCCCGTCCGGATGCAGGCCGCGCTGCCGCACTTCCGCCGCAACCCCGGCGCGGTGTGGCGCACCGGTCCCGCGCTGGGCGCGGACAACGGCCTGGTCTACGGGCAGTGGCTGGGCATCGACGAGGAGCGGCTGGCGAAGCTGGAGGGCCAGGGTGTCATCTGACCACGACGGCTCGGACGACCGCCGCGCGCCGCTGCGCTCGCTGCTGTTCGTCCCCGGCAGCAGGACCGGCTGGCTGGCCAAGGCCGAGGCGGCGGGCGCCGACGCGGCCATCCTCGACCTGGAGGACGCGGTGCCCCAGGGCGCGAAGGAGGCGGCGCGGGAGGCGGTGGCCGAGGCCGTCGAACAGGCAGCGGGGCCGATGCGGCTGCTCGTACGGATCAACCCGCTGGACCCCGGGGCGGGCTGGGCGGGCGCGGACGATCTGCGCGCGGTGGCGCGGGCGGGGCTGTACGGCGTGGTGCTGCCGAAGGTGGACCGCACCGACGACGTACGGGTGGCCGACCGGCTGCTGACGTGGTGCGAGCGCGAGGCGGGCCTGCCCGAGGGGCGGATCGCGCTGGTGCCGCTGCTGGAGACGGCCCGCGGGCTGCGCGAGGCGTACGACATCGGGCGGGCCGCCGGCCGGGTGGCGCACCTGGGCGCGCTGACCGCCCCGGGCGGGGACGTGGAGCGCGCGGTCGGCTACCGCTGGAGCCCGGGCGGCGAGGAGACGCACGCGCTGCGCGCCCGGGTGCTGCTGGACGCGCGCGCCGCGGGCAGCCCGCACCCGGTGGCCGGGCTGTGGGCGGATGTCGCCGACCTGGCGGGGCTGCGGCGGTTCGCGGAGCGGAACCGGGCGCTGGGGTACGAGGGGATGGCGGTGATCCACCCGTCTCATGTGGCGGTGGTCAACGAGGTGTTCTCGCCGGACGCCGAGGAGCTGGCGCGGTGCGAGCGGCTGGTGGCGGCGGTGGCGGCGGCGCAGGCGCGGGGCGAGGGCGCGGTGCTGTTCGAGGGGCGGATGGTGGACGAGGCGATGGCGGAGACCGCGCGCCGCACCCTCGCCCGGCACAACTCGCCCCCTGCCTGAACTTGTGGTGAGTTGGAGACGGTGACACGCCGAAGCCACGGCGTGTCGCCGTCTCGTATGCACCACGAAGCCGCCGACCCAGATCACCCGTCCAGCCCCTTGACGCACTCCAGCAACGTGGTTACACACGATTGGGAGCGCTCCCATCCCCCACCGAGCCGAGGAGGAACGGCCGTGCGGAGAACGAGGCTTCTGAGGACACTCCTGGCGATCCCGGCACTGACCCTCGCCCTGACCGCGATGGGGCCGTTGGGCCCCGCGCCGGACACCGCGACCGCCACCGACACCGTGACCGCCACGCCGGACACCACCGCCGCCGCCGCGGACACCGCCGCCGCGCCGGTGCGCATCATGCCGCTGGGCGACTCGATCACCGGCTCGCCCGGATGCTGGCGGGCAGTGCTGTGGAACAAGCTCCAGAGCACCGGCTACACCTCCGTCGACTTCGTCGGCACGCTCGGCCCGCAGGGCTGTGGGGTGCCGTACGACGGCGACAACGAGGGCCACGGCGGCTTCCTGGCGACGGCAGTGGCGCAGCAGAACCAGCTCCCCGGCTGGCTCGCCGCCACCCGTCCGGACATCGTTGTCATGCACTTCGGCACCAACGACGTCTGGAGCAATATCGCCCCGGACCGGATCCTGGCCGCCTACAGCACCCTCGTGGACCAGATGCGCCAGAGCAACCCCGACATGAAGGTGCTCGTGGCGCAGATCCTCCCCATGAACCCCGGATCGTGTCCGGAGTGCGCCGCCCGGGTGACGGCACTCAACGCCCAGATCCCCGGGTGGGCTGCGGCCAAGAGCACCTCGCGCTCCCCGGTGGTCGCGGTCGACCAATGGAGTGGTTTCTCCACCGCCACCGACACCTACGACGGGGTGCACCCCAACGCCTCGGGCGACAACAAGATCGCCGCCCGCTGGTACCCCGCGCTCACCAAGCTGCTGACACCCGGTTGGACGAACCGGGCCCCGAGCGCTCCCGGGAGCCGATAATGCGCGCCACGACCCGTATCGGCACCGCGCTCGGCGCCGTCGCCGCCGTCCTGATGTCCGCCCTCGCCCTCGCCCCGACCGCCCACGCGGCGACCGGCCTGCATGTGAGCAACGGCCGGCTGGTCGAGGGCAACGGCTCCGACTTCGTGATGCGCGGGGTCAACCACGCCCACACCTGGTTTCCGACCAGGACCGCCAAGGCCCTGTCCGACATCAAGGCCCTGAAGGCCAACACGGTGCGCGTGGTGCTGAGCACCGGGGACCGCTGGACGAAGAACGACACCGCCGACGTGGCCAACGTCGTCGCGCAGTGCAAGCAGAACCGGCTCATCTGTGTGCTGGAGGCCCATGACACCACCGGCTACGGCGAACAGGGCGGGGCGGTCACCCTCGCCCGCGCCGCCGACTACTGGATCGGCGTCCGCTCGGCCCTGGCCGGCCAGGAGAACTACGCCGTCGTCAACCTCGGCAACGAGCCGTACGGCAACAACAACGCCGCCGCCTGGACGGCGGACACCAAGGCCGCCATCGTGAAGCTGCGCAACGCCGGGATCCACAACGCGCTGATGGCGGACGCGCCCAACTGGGGCCAGGACTGGACCTTCACCATGCGCGACAACGCCGCCTCGGTGCTGGCCGCCGACCCGGACCGCAACACGGTCTTCTCCATCCACATGTACGGCGTGTTCGACACCGCGGCCGAGGTCAAGGACTATCTCACCCGCTTCGTCAATGCCAAACTGCCCATTGTCGTCGGCGAGTTCGGGCACAACCACTCCGACGGCAACCCTGACGAGGACGCCATCATGGCCACCGCGCAGTCGCTCGGGCTCGGCTATCTGGGCTGGTCCTGGAGCGGCAACAGCGGCGGGGTCGAGTATCTCGACATGGCCACCAACTTCGACGCGGCCGCCCTCACCAGCTGGGGCCAGCGGATCTTCAAGGGGGCCAACGGCATCGCCGCCACCGCCAAGGAGGCCACGATCTACCGCTGAGCCGCCGCCACGACCGATCAGCCGCCGTCCGCAGCCGCGCGCCGGCCGGACACCGCGCGACCTCGACCTCGACCTCGACAGAAAGGTCCGTCATGCCCGCTCGCCTTCCCCGTCCGCGCGGTGCCCGCGCCGCCGCCGCTCTGCTGGCCGGCGCGCTGCTCCTGATCGCCGCCCCGGCCGCCCCGGCCGCCCCGGCCGCTCCGGCCACCCCAGCCGCCGCGGCGGCGCCCTCCGCCGTCCAGGTCAACCAGCTGGGCTATCTGCCCGGCGGCCCCAAGCGCGCCACCGTCGTCACCGCCGCCACCACCGCGCTGCCCTGGCAGCTGCGGGACGCCAAGGGCACCGTGGCCGCCTCGGGCACCACCGCCGTGCGCGGAGCGGACGCCGCCTCGGGCGACTCCACGCACCTCGTGGACTTCTCCTCGTACCGGGGCACGGGCAACGGCTACACGCTCACCGTGGACGGCCTGGCGAGCCACCCGTTCGACATCCGCGCCGACCTGTACGACGGGCTGCGCGCGGACGCGATGTCCTTCTTCTACCAGCAGCGCAGCGGCATCCCGATCGAGGCGTCGCTGGCGGGGGCGGCGTACGCCAGGCCCGCGGGACACCTGGGCGTCGCGCCGAACAAGGGGGACACCGGCGTTCCGTGCCAGGCCGGGGTGTGCGACTACGCCCGGGATGTCCGCGGGGGCTGGTACGACGCCGGTGACCAGGGCAAGTACGTGGTCAACGGCGGCATAGCGGTGTGGCAGACGGTGAACTCCTTCGAGCGTGCCAAGCGCGCGGGACACCAGGCCGCGCTCGGGGACGCCACGCTGCGGGTGCCCGAGCGCGGCAACCGCGTCCCCGATGTGCTCGACGAGGCCCGCTGGGAGCTGGAGTTCCTGATGCGGATGCAGATCCCGGAGGGCAAGCCGCGGGCGGGCATGGCCTTCCACAAGATCCACGACGCGCAGTGGACCGGTCTGCCCACCCGGCCCGAGCAGGACTCCCAGCCGCGCGAGCTGCACGCCCCGTCGACCGCGGCCACGCTCAACCTGGCGGCGGCCACGGCCCAGTGCGCCCGGGTGTTCGCGGCGTACGACAAGACCTTCGCCGCCCGCTGCCTGGCCTCCGCCCGCCGCGCCTGGACCGCGGCGAAGGCCAACCCGAGCGTGCTCGCGCCGGATTCGGACGGCACCGGTGGCGGGGCGTACGGGGACGCCCGGGTCGACGACGAGTTCTACTGGGCGGCGGCCGAGCTCTACGCGACCACCGGCGAGAGCGCGTACCGGGACGCGGTCACCTCCTCGCCCTTCCACACCTCGGCCGACGCCTTCACCCCGCTCGGCTTCGCCTGGCCCGAGACCGCCGCCCTGGGCCGGATCACCCTGGCCACCGTCCCCAACGGCCTGGCCGCCGACGACCGGGCCCGGGTGCGCGCCTCGGTGGTCACGGCCGCCGACGGCTATCTGGCCGCCATGGCCCGCCAGGGCTACGCGGTGCCACTGCCGGTGGACGGCTATGTGTGGGGCTCCAACGGCCAGGTGGCCAACAACGCGAGCGTCATCGCCGTCGCGTACGAGCTGACCGGGCAGGCGCGCTACCGCGACGGGGCGCTGGAGGCGCTGGACTATCTGCTCGGCCGCAACGCGCTGGGCCAGTCCTATGTGTCCGGCTACGGCGAGCAGGCGTCCCGCAACCAGCACCACCGCTTCTGGGCCCACCAGTACGACGCCTCGCTGCCCAACCCGCCCGCCGGATCGCTCGCGGGCGGCCCGGACTCCGCCCTTCAGGACCCGGTGGCGCAGGAGAAGCTGCCGGGGTGCGCGGCGGCCAGGTGCTACATCGACGACATCGGCTCGTACTCGACCAACGAGGTGGCGATCAACTGGAACGCCCCGCTGGCCTGGCTGGCCGCGTTCGCCGCGGAGCACTGAGCGGGCTGAACGGGCTGAACGGGCTGAGCGGCCCCGAGTGGGGGCCCAGAGCCCCCCGCTCAGGGTATGACCTCCCGGCACGCCGCCCAGTGCACGTTGCCCATGTTCGGCTGGAGCAGCTGCGAGAGCGGGGTCTCCCTCGTCACCGTCACCGGATTGCCCATGATCGTCAGATCGGCGGGCGGGAAGAGCGAATAGTCCCAGACCTGTTGGCCCGGTTCGACGACCTTGGCCGAGCCCAGCGGCTCGGTGCCGAGCTCGATGCGGTTGGCCCTCGGATTCTTGAGCATCTCGCCGTGCTCGACGTACAGGTGGAGTCTCGTCCCCTTCGGGACTGTGACCATGACCTCTCGGCCCGGACGGGTGTCCTCCGACCAGATGGCACCGTGGCCGCTGAGAACGGTGTCGCCGTCCGGCCGCCCCGCATGCGAGGTGCCGGGCGCACACGGGCAGAGGCCCAGCGGGTCGACCCAGGCGTGCGGGTTCGCCACATACGCGACGGGGTTGGGCGCGGCGGCCAGGCCGAGCGGGTCGGGGCTGGTGTAGCGGGCGGTCTCCGGGTCGTAGTAGCGGAACCGGTTGTAGTGGAGTCCGGTTTCGGGGTCGTGGTACTGGCCGGGGAAGCGCAGTGGCGTGTGCGCCTCCTCGGCCGCCGCGGGGCCGGCCGCGCCCCACAGGGTGGCGTGGTGGCGCGCGACGATGTCGCCGTTCTCGTCGAGGAGTTCGCTGGGGGTGCCCACCAGGTCGCTGACGATGCCGAAGAATCTCCGGTCGATCTCCCGACGGCCCATGTCGTCGGTGACGCGCTCGGTCTGCGCGACCGGGCGGAGCCCGTCGTGGTCCCAGGTGAGGGTGGTCGGCTCGGGCCGGACCTGCCCGGTGGTGGTCTGCTCGACGAGCGTGGAGCCGTCCCAGACGAAGTCCACACGCTCGACGACGGTCTCGCGGTCGGCGGCGAGCCGCAGCTTGGCGGTGCGCCGGCCCAGCGGGTCGTACAGATAGCGCCAGACGGTGCCGTCGGGGGTGGTGACGGAGGTCAGCCGGTCCTCCGCGTCCCATGCGTACCGCCAGGTGTCCGGCTTGCGTGAGAGCCTGCTCCGCCGCTTCAGGGTGATCCGGCCCGCCGCGTCGTACGCGTAGCGGACGCGTCCCGCGCGGGTGACACGGGTGCCGGTGTAGGCGCGGGGGCCGGTGGCGTCGGAGTGTGCGGCGAACGGCGCGGGCCAGGAGGCGAAGGTCTGGTTGCCCGCCTCGTCGTACGCGTAGCTCTCGCCCCGCCCGCCGGGGGCGTGGACGGCCGTGACCCGGCCCACCGGGTCGAGCTCGAAACCGTGGGCGCCACGCAGGTGGTCGTCGACTCCGGTCAGATGGCCGTCGGCGCGATAGGTGTACACCCGGCGCTGCACGGTGGCGCCTTCGGCGGCCGGGGGGTGACCGGCGAGGGTCTGCTCGGTCAGCCGGCCGGCCGGGTCCCAGAGCTGCGCGAGCGTGGCGCCGGCGCCGATGCGGCGGGAGGTCTCGCGGCCGGCCACGTCGTACGCGGAGGCGATGGTGTGGCCGCCGGCCTTGAGCGTGGTGCGGTGGCCGGCGGCGTCGTACGCGAAGGAGGACAGCGCGCCGGAGGGGGTGACGCGCCGGACGGGCCGGCCGAGCGCGTCGTAGGTGTGCGCCAGGACCCGCCCGCCGGACAGCTCCGACTTGACCCGGCCCATCAGGTCGCGGTGGAAGGCGAGTTGGGCGTCGGGACCCTCGGTGGACGCCAGCCGGCCGGCCGGGTCCCAGGCGAAGGTGGTGACCCGGCCGTCCGCCTCCTTGCGCACGATCCGGCCCATGGCGTCCCGGGTGAGGACGACCGTCTGGCCCAGGGGGTTGGTGCGGGAGACGAGCCGGCCGGCGGCGTCGTACCGGTAGGTGGACGTACGGCCGTCGAAGTCGGTCTCGCTCAGCGGGCGGTCCGCCGGGTCGTACGCATAGGTCCAGGTGAGGCCCTGCGGATCGGTCACCCGGGTGAGCCGCAGCCGGGTGTCGTAGGTGTACTCGACGCGGGCGCCGTCGGGCCCCGTGCGGGCGGCCACCCGGTCGAAGTGGGTGTACTCGTACGAGGTGACCCGGCCCAGGGCGTCGGTGTGCGCCACGCAGTTGCCCTCGCCGTCGTAACGCCAGCTCTGCCGGGCGCCATTCGGGTCGGTGTGCGTGGCGAGCCTGCCCTCGGCCGTCCACTCCATGCGGGTGGTGGCGCCGAGGGGGTCGGTGACGGCGGTCGGGCGGCCGAAGGCGTCGCGGTGGTAGGTGGTGACGGCGCCCAGCGGATCGGTGATCTCCAGCGGCAGGCCCGCCGAGTCGCAGCGGATCCGGGTGGTCCCGCCGAGGGGGTCGATGACCGAGGTCAGGGCCCCGCGCTCGTCGTAGCCGTACCGGGTGGTGTGGCCGGCGGGGTCCGTGGTGGCGGTGCGGTTTCCGCGCTCGTCGTAGGTGTGGCGCCACACCGTCCCGTCGGCGTCGGTGAACTCCACCGGCAGCCCCAGGCGGTTGCGGGCGAGGGTGCGGGTGTGACCGTCCGGTGTGGTCAGCCGGGCCAGGCGGCCGGCCCCGTCGTACGCGTAGCGGGTGGTGTGCCCGAGCGCGTCGGTGTGGGCCAGCGGGCGGCCGTGGCGGTCGGTTCCGGTGCGGACGGTGTTGCCGAGCGGGTCGGTGACGGCGACGATCCGGCAGCGGTCGTCGACCAGGTAGCGGGTGGTGTCGCCATCGGGCGTGCGGACCGCGGTGACGCGGTGGCCGGTGTCCGGGTCGGCGCCGTCGTAGTCGATACAGAGCGCGACATGGCCCTCGGTGCCGCCCTGGGAGACCACGCGGTCGCGGTCGTCGTAGACGTACTCGTAGCGCCGGTCGTTGGTGTCCACCCAGGCGATGACCCGGTGGTGGGTGTCGTACTCGAAGCGCAGCGGGAGCCCGCTGGAGCCGGTGACCTCGGTCAGGTCGCCGTCGGTGTAGCCGTAGCGGACGAGTTCGGTCTCGCCCAGGCGCAGGGCGGTGATCCGGCCGCCCTCGGTGGCGAACGTCAGGTGGTAGCCGCCGTCGTGGACGATGCCCGTGGGGGTGCCGTCGGCGTCGTGGGTGAAGGTGAGGCGGTGGCCGTTGCGGTCGGAGATCTCGGTCAGCGGCGCCTCGCCGTCCGCGCCGGGCGGCCCGTCGGCGGGGCCGGTGTACCGCCGGACATGGCCGGTGTCCGGGTCGGTGACCGTGTAGTCGCCGCCGGGGGTGCGCTCCAGCGGCCACCGCGGGCCCAGTTCGGGCAGGGTCGGCACCCCGGGGGCGGGGTGCGGGTAGGACAGCAGCAGTCCGTCGGCGCCGACGAGGACGACGCCCCGGTCGAGGATCTCCAGTCGCTGGTCGGCCGTGCTGGACCACGAGGGGCCGAACCAGCGCCCGGCGCGGTAGCCGGACTCGGCCCTGCGCCAGAACACCAGCGGCAGCAGGCCGGGCAGGGACACATCGGTCTGCGGCAGATACATCTTCCCGGTGGCCAGGTCCACCGGGTCGGTGTGGCCGGTGGTCCTGGCGGAGTCGGGCGCGCTGTGCGGCGCGGCGCCGTCCTTCTCGAGCTGTGCGTGGCCGCCGGACTTCCCCTTCCAGCTGCTGGGCCTCCAGCCCCTGCTCGGGGCCCGTTCGGCGGCCTTCAGGAGGTCCTTGCCGGCGGTGGCGAACGACCGCACACCCCCGAGGCCCTTGGTGCCGACCAGTTCGGGCACCAGTCTCCCCAGGCCCTCCGCGGGGTCCTTCTCGAAGGAGTCCCACATGGCCCGCAGCGCAGTGGCCGGGTCGTTCGCCATCCGGAGCAGACCGGCGGCGGTGTCGTTGAGGCGGGTGGCGTACTCGGCGGGGTGGGTGAGGTTGTAGGGGTCCAGGGCGTTCACGGAGCGGACGAAGTCCACCAGCCCCGCCGTGCCCTTGACCACGCCGCCGACGAAGTGGCTTCCGTCCAGCCGCAGCCCCTCCACCCCGTCCGCCGCCCGCCGGAGGTACGAGGGTTTGCGCGGGGCCTTGTCGCGCGCCGCCGCCACCGCCCGCTGAGCGGTGAGGTGTGCCGCGTCCCGCTGCCGCCGCGCCTCGCCGAGGACGTCCTGGGCGGCCTCGATGTCGGCGCCGCCCGGGTCGTGGCCGGCGGACGCCCCGGCGTGCCGGCCGGCGGGGGCCGCCTCGGACGCCTTCCGGCCCCTGCGGTAGGCGCGGACGGCCTCGTCGGCCTGCTTCTGGGCCCACTCCACCGTCTCGGCGAACTCGCGCAGCGCCGCGGCCGCCTCTCCGCAGGCGTCGGCCGCGACGTACCACTTCTTCGGCTCGGCGGACACCCGTCGGGTGAAGGCCGCGGCGGACCGTCCCTTCAGGGTCTCGAGGGCGTCGGGGCCGACGCCTTGGAGCCCCTTGCCGACGTCGTTGAAGGCGTTCTCGAAGGCGGTCAGGTGGTCCGCGGTGGCCCGCAGCCTGTCGGGGCTGCCGTGGATGAGCTGCCCCGGCTCCTCGGTCTGGTCCAGCCGCATCTCCCCGACGTCCGCGCCCAGCGCGTTCGCGGCCGAGTCGGTCGTACGCCGGACCCAGTCGGCCCCGTCGGCCCAGCCCATGCCGTCCAGCCGGTCGGCGGTGAAGTCGCCCACTCCGTCGACGGCCTCGCCGACGTTCTCCACTTGATCCTCGACGAAGCGCTGCACCGGATCAGGTATGAAATCCCCGAGTCCCACCGCGTGTACCCCCGTACGTGTGCAGGTGCAGCGGTGAGCCTACTGGCGGCGCGGGCCACCGGGAGCGCCCGGGCCACGGGTTTGAGGAGGTTCTGAGGAATCGCGCACGCGGCCGGCCCGCGAGGCGGTCTCCCCGCGGGCCGGTGCGCGGTCGTGTCCCCGGTGGCGTGGCCTCAGCGGGGCAGCTGCGCCTCGATCGCCGCGACGACCTCCGCGGCCTCCGGCTCGGTCCGCGGCCGGAACCGGCCGACGACCTCGCCGCCCGGCGAGACCAGGAACTTCTCGAAGTTCCACTGGATGTCGCCCGCCTCGCCCGCCGCGTCCGCGGCCTGCGTCAGCTCGGCGTACAGCGGATGCCGGCCGTCGCCGTTGACCTCGATCTTCTCCATGAGCGGGAAGGACACCCCGTAGGTGGTGGAGCAGAAGGTCTGGATCTCCTCGCCGGTCCCGGGCTCCTGGCCCGCGAACTGGTTGCAGGGGAAGCCCAGCACGGTGAAACCGCGCTCGGCGTAGCGCTGCTGAAGCCGCTCCAGGCCCTCGTACTGCGGGGTCAGCCCGCACTTGGAGGCCACGTTGACCAGCAGCAGCGCCGTGTCCCGGTGCGCGCCGAGGGTGGTGGGCTCGCCGGAGAGGGTGTGCAGGGGGATGTCGTACAGACTCATCGGGGGACTCGCCTTCGTCGTTCCGTCGGTGCACGGGTCGGTGCACGGATGGGTACACGGATGGGTGCACGGCAAATCTATGCGCTGCCGCCGGCCGTCCGCGGATCCACTCCAGGGTCCGGCGGCCGGTGGCGCGGCGCTCGTCGAGGGGGATGTGTGTCACGGGACGAGGAAGCCGTCGTCGGCAGGCTGCTCATCGTGGAGTACGAGCAGGTGAAGGAGGAGCAGCGGGCACGCATCGGGTTCCGGGACAATCTGCTCTACGCCACCCTCGCCTCCATGGCGGCCATCATCACCTTCTCGCTGCAAGGCGGCGGCCGGCCGGAACTGCTTCTGCTGCTGCCGCCCGCCTCGGTGCTGCTGGGCTGGACCTATCTGGTCAATGACGAGAAGATCTCGGCCATCGGCCGCTACATACGCCAGGACCTGGACCCGCGGCTGTCCGCGCTCGTCCCCGACCGGCCCCGGGTCTTCGGCTGGGAGACGGCCCACCGGGACGACCGCCGCCGGATCTCCCGCAAACGGCTCCAGCTCGCGGCCGACCTGCTGCTCTTCTCGGTGGCGCCGGTCGCCGCCCTGATCGTCTACTGGACCTCCGGCCGGATCGAGGGGCCGCTCGTCGCGATCTCGGTGGCCGAAACCCTGCTGATCACGGTGTTGACGGTGCAGATCGTGGTGTACGCGGACCTCCACCGGCCCTGACACCATGGGTCGCTCGGACCGGGCACGCGCGGACGTAGGGGGACAAGGTGTGGGCTGACGGGGGCGGAGGGCGCGCGGAGGTGGTCATCCTCACGGCGCTCGAGGTGGAGTACCGGGCCGTGCGGGCGCATCTGGAGGAGCTGCGCACCGTGGCGGCCGAGCGGGGCTCCCTGTTCGAGGTGGGCGTCTTCCGCGACGGCCACACCGGCACATCCGTCGCGATCCATATGACGGGCCCGGGGAACCCGGGCGCCGCGGCCCTGGTGGAGCGGGCGTCGGCGCTCTTCGCGCCGCGGGCCCTGCTGTTCGTGGGGGTGGCCGGCGGCCGCAAGGATGTGGGCCTGGGGGATGTGGTGGCCGCGGACGCGGTGTACGACTACGAGACCGGCAAGGACACCGAGGGCGGTTTTCTGCCCCGCCAGAAGACCCATCAGTCGGCGTACGACCTGGTCCAGCTGGCCAGGCATGTCGCGGCCCTGGACGAGTGGCAGCTGAGGATCCACCCCGCCGGGGGCGAGGCGGCGCCGCTCCCCCGGGCCCATGTCAAGCCCATCGCGGCGGGCGGGCGGGTGGTGACGCACCAGCGGTCGGACGTCGGCCACAGGCTCGCGGCGAGCGCGGGGGACGCGGTGGCGGTGGACATGGAGGGCTTCGGGTTTCTGGCCGGCGCCTATGTCAACCGGGATGTCGACGCCCTGGTGATCCGCGGCATCTCGGATCTGCTCGCCGACAAGGACGAGGCACACGACGAGCGCTGGCAGCCCGTGGCCTCCCGGCACGCGGCGGCGTTCGCCTTCGAACTCCTCCGTCGGCTCCCCGCGGCCGCGGCGCCCGCCCCTGTCACCGCGACTGCCCCGGGCCGCCCCGCAGCACGCCGCAAGCTGACGATCCGGGAACTCGGCGAACTCACCGACCTGTTGCTCACCGTGCCGGGGCTGACCTCCCCGGCCGGCTGGCAGCAGCTGCTGGACGAGCTGCCGGGCGTGGGCACGGCGGTGGCCAGGCAGTCGGCGAGCCGGACGGAGGCGCTGGCCCTGCTGCGCACCTGCGAGGCGTACGGCGCATGGGCCCAGCTGATGGACGTTCTCGCGGCCATCGCGCCGGACGCCCCGGCCACGGCGGAGCTGACCGCGCGGCTGGCCCCGCTGCGCCGGGAATGACCGCCCGGGTACTGCCCTGACGTCCCGTCATGGGGTGATATGGCACTGTGTGACGGGCGCGACTCTCGCGTCTAACGGGGTGTTATGTATGGCGTTCCGGGCATACAAGTGGTCCGGAGCCCGGGCCGGGCGGCATCCGCCTATGGCAGGGTCTCCAGCAATGATCACCGGCGGCGGGGACCGGTGATGGGGGCGCGGGAGGTCATGGCATGGTGGCCACGGGGGAAGGTGGCCTGGCATCGGTCAACCATCTCGTCACGGCGTTGCGGGAGTTCCGGGTGCTGAGCGACCCGGACTCGCGTGCGCTGTGTCTGGAGCTGGTCGCCAGGGAGCTGGACACGGCGCCGCCGGTCCGCAGCCATCGGGTGACCGACTACTTTCTGGCGGAGCTCGCCAAGGAGTGCCTGGACAACGAGCGGTTCATGCGCGCGCTGCGCGAGTCGCTCGCCATCCTGGCACCGTCGGACGCTACCGCCATCCGCCAACTCGACTCGGTCATACACCAGATGACGGCCCGCCCGGTGCTGTCCGCGGCCGCCACCGAGCGGCTGCGCCCGCTGCTGGCGGGTCTACAGGTGGCCGATCTGGCGGGGCTGTGCCGCGGCGCGGCGGGGCCGCTGCCGGAGGTGCCTGCGGTCACCGACCCGTGGCAGGCCTTCGAGATCCTGAACCGGATGAACGCCAGGCCGGACGGACTGCCGCCGGGCCTGGCCCTGGTCGAGTACCTGGCCGCCTCGGCCTGGCCGCTGGAGCTGGCCGACCGCCTGCGGAGCTGGGCGGACGAGCAGGCGCGCGAACTGTCGCTGACCTCGCAGCTGAGGTCGCTGCGGCAGCAGGTGGGGCATGCCGCGCCCGCCGAGGCGATCGACGCGTATCTGGTGATCCAGTTGCTGCCGCAGGACGAGCCCGGCCGCTATGAGCTCTCCTCATGGCACCACTACGACCCGGCGGACTGGAATCCGGTCCGCGGCCCGGTCAGCAAGGTCACGGCCGCCACGGTCGAGCGCGCCGTGCAGGACCTGGTGCACGAGGCCGTGGTGGAGTGGGAGGACGCCCACTGCATCCACCTGGAGTTCGTGCTGAGCGCCGAGGACCTTCATCTGCCGGTGCACATGTGGCGCGACGAGCTGGACAGCGACTTCGCCACTCCCCTGTGCTCGACCTACTCGGTGGTCGTACGGAGCCTGGAGCGCAGCCAGACCCGGCACTGGTACCACCCCTGGAGGAAGCGGTGGAATACCTTCCGCTCGCAGCCGGAGCGGTCCCGGCAGTTGGTCGTCGACGGGCCGGATCCGGACAGTCCGCGCGCCGGTGACCCGAGTGCCCTGGTGGCCCGGCTCAACGCCGACGAACATGTGGCCGCCCTGGTGCTGAACGCGCCGCCGGGCGCGAGCCGGGAGGGAAACCTCCAGGCCGCGGCGGCGTGGCGGGCGGGCGTCCCGGTCGTCGTATGGGATCGGCGGCATCCCAGGAATCCGGATTTCGTTCATCAGTTGGGCGGGGACCTGGCACGGTTGCGCGAAGCCGTGAAAGAGTTGCGGATGGAGGCCCAAGGCATCGCGCCCGCGGAGCGCGAGGACCACCTTGGGCAACACGTCATGATCGTTTGGGACGACGCGAACCGTCCTGTGGGCGTGGCCGGGCGCTTGGCGGGGCCGGACGAAGGGGTGGGCGGTCGATGACCGACGCAGGGCCTACGAGGCGGCACAACGGACACGCCAACGGCGAACCGGGCCCCGCCTCCCATTTCGGCCCGCCGTCGTCCAGTATCCCCCGCCCCTGGTGGATCTATCAGGGCACCGGACGCCCGCTGCACGACGTCAGCCTGGAAGAGATCCTTCCGCCGCCGCCTCCCTGGCGCACCTTCAACGGCGTCTCCGCGGGCCCCGCCGACGGCGGCGAGGCCGGGGCCCTCCCACCGTCCGCCCAGGCGTTATCGCCGGAGGACGGCGAGGCGCCGACCGAGCCGCCCGCCCCGCCGGAGGACGAGCAGGACGCCGCGCGGCGGCTGGGCGCCGCTCCGCTGGGCATGCGGTCGGACCCGGAGGAGGCGGATGTCGTCAACGCGGCGCTGATCCTGCGCCGCCCCCTCCTGGTGACGGGCCGCCCGGGGACGGGCAAGTCCACGCTGGCGTACCGGATCAGCAGAGAGCTGGGGCTTGGCCGGGTGCTGCGCTGGCCGATCACCACCCGCACCACGCTGCGGTCGGGGCTGTACGACTACGACGCGGTCGGCCGGGTGCACGCCGCGGCGGCCGGGCAGGCCGCGGACGCCGAGTACGCCGAGCACCATGCCCCCGGGCCGGAGGACATCGGGGACTTCCTCCAACTCGGTCCGCTGGGCACGGCGATGCTGCCGCACCGGCTGCCCCGCGTCCTGCTCATCGACGAGTTCGACAAGAGCGATATCGATCTGCCCAACGACCTCCTCGACATCTTCGAGGCCGGCGAATACGCCATTCCGGAGCTGGTGCGCATCCGCAGCCGCCGCCCCGCCGTCCGCGTGCTCACCGACGACCCGGACCGCAGCGCCGTCATCGCCTCCGGGCGGGTGCGCTGCCGCGCCTTCCCGGTCGTCATCATCACCAGCAACGACGAGCGGGAGTTCCCGCCCGCGTTCCTGCGCCGCTGTCTACAGCTGCGGCTGCCCGACCCGGACGCCGACCGGCTCGCCGCGATCGTGGCCGCGCACCTGGGGCGGGCCGATGACCCGCGCGCCCTGGAGCTCGTCCAGATGTTCCTCGAACGCAGCCGTCTCGAAGGCGGGCTGGCCGCCGACCAGCTGCTCAACGCCGTGTATCTGGTGACGTCTCAGGCCCATGTTCCGGGTCCCGAGTGGGAGGAGCTGCTGCACGCGGTTTGGCACCGATTGGATGTCGCGGGCCCGCAATGACACAGGACCCGGGCGGCAGGTCCTCCCAGCGCGGTCGGCCGGATCTCGACTGGCAGCAGATCGCCGACGCGTTATGGCTCACGGTGTGCAGGGCGGAGACCGACCGCGAGGCCGGCCGCCCCGCCCCCGCCCCGCCTTCGGCCGCACCTCCCGCGCAGGAGCCGCCCCGCGCCCCGGACCCGCCACAGGGCTCACCCCCGGACGCCGAGGACGAGACTCCGGAGCCCGAGGGCGAACTGGTGCTGTCCGCACCCCGCCCGGTGGAGCTCGTCGGCGTGCCGGCGCCGTCCGGCGAGCCCCTGGGGCAGGCGGTCGCCGCCGATGTCGTCACGCCCGCACCCCGCCTGGCCGCCGTCTCCCCGCCGACCGCCGAGCGCGCCCTGTCCCGGGCGCTGCGGCCGCTGCGGCGCACCTCGCCCTCGCCGGTCGCGAACGAGGTCGACGAGGAGGCCACGGCCGAGCGCGCGGCGCGCGAGGGGCTGTGGCTGCCCAGCTGTGTCCCCGTCCGGGAGCGCTGGATGGACATGGTCCTGGTCGTGGACCGCAGCAGCTCCATGGTGGTGTGGCGCAGAACCGTCGACCAGCTGGTCACCGTCCTGGTACGCACCGGGGCGTTCCGTACGGTCAGCGTGCAGCGGATCAACTTCGACCACCCGCTCCCCGCGGATCCCGCGGGCGACCGGATCGGGCCGGACCGCGAGCGGGGCGGCGGGCGCTCACCGGTGGACGGGATTCCGCCCCGCGGCAAACGGGCCGTGCTGGTCCTCACCGACGGCATCGGCGCGGCATGGGCGGACGAGACCGGCAAGCGCGCTCTGGCCCGCTGGGCCCGGCAGGCCACCGTCGCCGTCCTGCATGTGCTGAACCAGGGCCACTGGAACCACACGGGGCTCACCCCCGAACGGGTACGGGTGCGCGTGCCCGAACCGGGCGCGCCCAACGGCACCTGGCAGCGCCCCGACGGCGCCCCCTGGCCCGGAGGCGAACCGCCGGTCCCGGTACTGGAGCTCGAGGCGCGGTGGCTGCACCGCTGGGCGCAGCTGGTGACCCGGCCCTCGGCGCGCGGCCGCGACACCCTCGCACTGCTGCCGGGAGTACCGGCCGAGCGCTGGGAGCGCGAGCCGGAACCCACCGCCCGGGAGCGGGTGTTCCGCTTCCGCGCCACCGCGTCGCCGAGCGCCTTCAAACTGGCCTCCCGGCTGGCGGCCGCGCCGCTGAACATCCCGGTGATGGAGTTCGTCCAGGGCATGCACGAGCCGCAGGGCACCCCCGGAGACCTCGCCGAGATCCTGCTGGGCGGGCTGCTGCGCAAGGTCGGCGCGACGGACCCGATGGACGAGACCGGGATCGGCTACGAGTTCCACCAGGGAGTGCGGGAACTCCTGCTGTCGGCCGGGATGCGGGACGAGTCGCTGTACATCCTGCGCAGCGTCCTGGACCGGCTCGGCCGCCGCTGGAAGCCCCTGCACGTCCTGCGGGACGCGCTCAACCACCCCTCGCAGACCCTGCCCGAGCTCCCGGACACCGAGCGGCTGCTGCCCTACATGCGCGTCCAGGAGCAGGTCTACAAGGCGCTCTCCGGGCCCTACCTGGAGGGCGCGCGCACCTTTCACGCGCGCGTGCTGGCGCATCAGGCGCTCGGCCGGTCGGGCGAACGCCGCGGCGATCCAGTTGAAGATCCACCGAATAGGGGAAGTTCGTTTCCCGAGGCGGCTGCCGTGACTGATTCGATGATGTCCCGAAATTCCCGTTCCAACCCGTCCTCCCCGAAGGACGAATCGTCACCCCCGTCGGCGCACGGCACGCCGGGCGCCGCGGGTGAGCATCCGAGAGGAAGTTTTGTGCCCGTGACCGCTGCCCGGTCCCTGCCCGCCGTGGAGGAGCGCCGTGCCGGGGATCCCCCGGCCATCTGGGGGAACGTCCCGCCCCGGAACAACAACTTCACCGGGCGCCAAGCGTTGCTCGACACCTTGCACGAGCGTCTGAGCAGCGAGGGAACGGCCGCCGTGCTCCCCGAGGCCCTGCACGGGCTCGGCGGCGTGGGCAAGTCGCAGATCGCCCTGGAGTACGTGCACCAGCACGCCTCCGACTACGACGCGGTGTGGTGGATCCCCGCGGAGCGCCCCGAGCAGATCCGGCAGGCGCTGGTGCAGCTGGCCGACCGGCTGGGGCTGCATGTCGGCCAGGAGTCCAACATCGCGGTGCCCAGCGTGCTGGAGGCGCTGCGCACCGGCCGCCCCTGCCGCGACTGGCTCCTGGTCTTCGACAACGCCGAGGAGCTGGAGACGGTACGGCCCTTCTTCCCCAGCGGCGGCCCCGGCCGGATCCTCGTGACCTCCCGCAACGCCCAGTGGTCCCGGGCCGCCCGCACGGTCGAGGTGGATGTCTTCGACCGGGAGGAGAGCATCGAGCTGCTGCTGCGCCGGGGCCCCGAGCTGCCGCACGACCAGGCCGACCGGGTGGCCGATGCGCTGGGCGATCTGCCACTGGCCATCGAGCAGGCCGCCGCGTGGCTCACCGAGACCGGGATGCCGGTCGACGAGTATCTGCATGTCTTCGAGGACGAACGGGCCGATGTCAGCACCCGGCGCGCCGAACTGCTGGCCCAGGGCGTCCCGGTCGACTACCCCGAGCCGGTCGCGGCGGCCTGGAACATGTCGCTGCGCCGGCTCGCCGAGCACCACCCCGGGGCGCTGCAACTGCTCCAGGTGTGCTCCTTCTTCGCTCCGGAGCCGATCTCGCGGCGGCTGTTCTCCGGGGTCCGGGGGGTCTCCCTCTCCCCCGAGCTCTCGGAGGTCCTACAGGACCCGATCAAGCTCGGTCATGCCATCCGTGAGATCAATCGCTACGCGCTGATCAAGATCAATCACCGGAACAACACCATCGAGATGCACCGGCTGGTGCAGGCGGTGCTGATCGGCCAGATGTCCCCACAGCAGCAGGCGGACATGCGGCACGGCGCCCATGTGCTGCTCGCCTACGGCGACCCCAACGACGTGACCCCCGTCAACTGGCCGCGCTATGCGGACCTCTTGTCGCATGTCCGCGCCTCCCGCGCGCTGGAGTGCGACGACAAATGGGTGCGCCAGATGGTGCGCAACCTGATCAGATTCCTCTTCGTCTGGGGCGACCATCAGGGCGCCCGCGAGTTCGGCAGCCAGGTGGTGGAGGCCTGGCGCCAGTCACTGGGCGAGGACAGCCTGGAGACGCTGGCGGCCTCCCGGACCCTCGGTCACACGCTGACCGCTCTCGGCCACTACGAGGAGGCCCGGGAGCTCAACGACCGGATCCTGGAGCTGCTGCGAGCCCACCCGCAGGCCGGCGAGAACAACGAGGACACCATCGCGACCATGGGCGCGGTCGCCAACAGCGCCCGGCTCCAGGGGGATTACACCAGGTCCGTCGAGTTGGAGAAGGACCGCTGGACCAGGGCCGTGCGGGTCTTCGGCGACGAGGACCCGTACACCCTGGGCGCCGCGAACGATTACGGGCTGGCGCTCCGCGCCATGGGCGACTTCAAACGCGCCCAGGAGATCCACCAGTCCGCGCGTGACACCGCGGCCATCGTCCTCGGCGAGGACTCGCTCACCACACTCCTGCTCTCCACCCACCTGTCCAGCGACATCCGCGGCAACGGCCAGTACCACGCGGCCCGCGCCATGCAGGAGGAGACCTTTGCGCGCGCCGTGCGCAGCGTGCCGCCGAACGCGCCGGTGTTCATCAACGCGATGCGCACCCTGGCCGTGGCCCGCCGCAAGGCCGGGGATCACGAAGGTGCGATCGAGCTGACCCGGCAGGCCCTGGACAGCTACCGGCTGCGCTATATCGAGCCCAACCTCGACATCACCACGGCGGAGATGAACCTCTCCATGGACCTGCGCCAGAACGCCGACCTGGCCGGCGCCCGCGAGCTCGGGATGAAGTCCCTGGAGGACCTGCGGGTCATCCTCGGCCCCCGGCACCCCTACACCTCGAGCGCGGCGACCAACCTGGCCGTCACCCTCCGACTGTTGGGCGAGACCGAGGAGGCGCTGGCGCTCAACAAGGAGACGCTGCCGGTGTTCGTGGACACGCTGGGGGCAGACCACCCCTCGGCCCTCGTCTGCGCCATCAACCTGGCCAGCGACCTGTACACGCTGGCGGACTACGAGGAGGCGCACGGCCTGGACACCGAGAGCCTGGCCGTCTGCCGGGAGCGGCTGGGCGAGGACCATCCGACCACGCTGGCGTGCGCGGTGAATCTGTCGGCGGACCTGCGCGCCCTGGGCGAGAGCCGGTCGGCGGAGGAGCTGCACAACGACGCCCTGGACCGGTTCCGCCGGGTACTGAGCGCCCAGCACCCGGCCACCATCGCGGCGGCCCGCGGCATCCGCGCGGACTGCGACCTCGAGGCGTACACCTACTGACGCGACGCCGCCCCGGCACTCAGCGGCGGCTCCCGATCCAGTGGGCGAGAGCCACCGGGTCGGGGCCGCCGAGAGACGGGTCGCGCAGCGCCCGGTGCACCGCGAGCACGACTTCCGGACAGCCCCGGAGCGCTTCCCTCGCCGGGCCCGTGGGCAGGGTCAGGGCGAGCCCCGACCACGCGGGGAGGTCGTCGGGGTGCGCAGCGAGACGGTCGCGGTAGCCGTCCAGCGCGGCCGCGGTGTCACCGGCGGCCCAGTGGAGGTCGGCGTCCAGCGGGGCGTCCATGCCGTCGAGGGGACGCTCCTCCGGTTTCTCCCGCAGCTGGTCGAAACCGGCCGGGTCGCGAAGGCGCAGCCGGATCAGGGCCGCGCGGGCCGCCACCGCCGTCCGGGACGCGCGCAGCGTGGTCGCGGGAAGGGCGTCCGGCGGGGGGCGGCCGACCCGCCAGACCTGGGCCCACTGCCCCGTCCGGCCAGGGTCGGGACGCAGGTGATGCAGGCGATGGAGCAGCCGGTGATCGAGGTTGAGGTCCTCGGCGGCGCGCAGCGGGCCGTCGGGGACGGGTTCATTGAGCCATGGGGTCAGTGTGTCCTCGAGCCCGCGCAGGAATCGGTCGCCCAGGCCGGTGAGCTCCGCGTGGGCGCGCAGCGTCCGCAGCCCGTGGAAGGTCTGCGAGCGCCGCAGCGCGAACTCGAACTCCGCGGCCGGTGTGGTCTCGTCCACTACGGCATGTCTGTGGGCCCGCCAGAACGCCGTGACACCCAGAAAGGCGTATGTGCCGTGGAGCAGGCCGCGCAGCGGGCGTGGATCGACACGCCAGGGCGCGTAGTGGATCTCCTCCATGCCACCGCGGATCAGGGGCACCAGGTCGAGCAGGGCGCTGAGTTTGACGTGCTGGGCCTCGTGGATCAGCGAAGCGGCGAGGGTGGCCGCATCGGCCGGAGGGTTCAGCAGGACGCAGCCGTAGGACTCAGGTGAGGAGGCGCTGAACGGTTCGGCCCGGGCGGGGTAGCGCACCGGGACGACGGAGATCAGGCAGTCGGCGACACCTGCTGGATCCACGTCGCTCTGTCCCGCGACGAGCGACCAGGCGCTGTCGAAGTGTTCCTGCCACCGCCGCGCCTCCGGCTGGCTCAACCGCCGCGGGGCGGTGGGGCGCAGAAAGTCCCGGTAGGGGTCGAGATCGTCCAGGTAGGGCGAGCAGGGGTGGACGGGGTGCCGGCCGTGCAGCCGTCTCAGGGGGCGCCAGCCTCCGGTCTCCCGGGTGAGGTCGGAGGGCAGCGGCACCGTGTGCGAGCCGGCGCGCACGGCTCGGCCGGCCACGCCGTCGGCGACGATCTCGGCGACGGCGGAGTCGCGGCCCTCCAGGTCGAGGAAACCGAGCGCGGGCAGCATCACCCCGCCGTCGCGGACCCCGACCGCGATCCGGAAGTCGATCCCCGCGAGGAGGGCCGCCGAGGCGGCCACGGTGTGCAGATAGGCGGTCTCCAGCCAGAGCGGGACCTCATCGGCCGTCTCTTCCGTGACGCCCCGCAGCCTGCGCAGACAGCGGCTGAGCCAGGTGCCGACCTGGGGGTGCAGCAGCAACTGCTCCACGTGGGACGGGCTGCTCCGCTCGGCTCGTATCAGCAGCTCCCATGCCACCCGTGGCGCGGGCAGTGGCCCCGGCACCTGCGGATGGGAGGAGGCAAGGTCGGTCAACGCGCGTAGCAGAAGCATGAGACGGCTGCGTTGGCCCGCCCGTAATTCGGCGATCGCCGTCGCTCCCCCGCTGCCGTGCGCCAACTCCTCGAAGCCCGCCGCGGACAGCCGGTGGTGGCTCATCGGGGGCGCGGCGGGCGGCCGGGAGCGCGGAGGGGCCGGGAGCGGGGAGGCAAGGCCGGCTGAATAGTCCGTCGGCATGGCCGCCCTTCTCGGCGGGACGAACGCCGCCTCGCCATACCGGGATTCCACTCAACATCCCTCTTGGTTATCGGCGGCGTTCGCGAGGGTGGGCGGGGACTGTACGAGTTCGAGCAACCGCCGGGTCGCGAGGGTGAACTCCTGACCGTCTCCCAGTTCTTCGAGCGTCGTTCCCGAGAGGTCCACCAGCTCCGTCTCGACCCCGGTCGCCGCTCGCTCCATGACATCGTTCCCCTCTAGACGCTCCGTGCCGGCTCAGGCGAGGCCTCTTCACATGGTGGCCCACCCGATAATGATTACGGAAGGGCGAAAGGGGCCAGTGGGTGTCGCGGCCATCAAGATTTTCGGACACCCAAGGGCGTCATGTGGCCGCGCTTCCCGGCCAATTCATTTCCGGCGCGTCCGGGTGGGGCGCGGGGCGGGGCGGCGGTCCGCGCCGCGCCGTGGTGCCCCGGTTCAGGGCTGGGAACCCGGCTCGACGGCGGTGACCTCGAATACGCCCCCGCAGACCCGGAAGGAGCGCGCGGATACCTTGATGGAGCGGTGGGAGTCCGGGGGGTAGGCCCGAATTTCGGCCGCGGTCCGCCAACAGGGCTTGTCGGACAGGCCTTTGTTCACCGTGTGCAGACTCGCGTAGGCGCTGTCGCCGGGTTTCAGGACGACCGTGGGCCGCCCCGGTCCGCGGCGGGTGGCGGGGTCGCCGATAGCGGCGCCGGGGGCGTCGAGCAGCGAAACGCCGGGATACCCGGTCAGCGTGCAACTGGCCGCGCCGGTATTGGTGAAGGCCAGGGGGACATAGACATTGCCCGCACCGATATCCGCCCGGCCGGTGGACAGTTTCAGCTGATCCTTGGAGCAGATGCGGCGGACGGCGGGCGGGGCGGCGGAGCCGGCCTCGGTGGTGACGGACGGCTCGGCGGCGCTCGGCGCCTTCGAGGCCGGATCGGCCTCGGGCGGGGCCGTGCTGGGCGCGGCGGTGCCGGGCCGGGCCGTGCCCGTGGCCGAGTGGGACTTACCGGCCGAGCCGGGCGGCGCGGGCGCCCCCGACGTCGCATCGGAGCCGCAGGCCGTGACCGCGGCCAGGGCGCCGACGACCAGCGCGGATATGGATAAGACCGGCGGCCGACGCCTCGCGGGCGCCCCGCCGTGTGGCTGTGTCATGGCCAACCTCCTGTGGGTCGGGCCTCCGGCGGCTCGTCGGCCGCCGCACCGAGTGCCCCGACAGCCCCCGTCCGTTCCCGTTCCCCTTCCCACTCCCCTTCCCCCGATGGGCGCCCTTATTCCGGTCGATATGCGACTCCGCCGCGCGGCCCCAGCATTAATCACATAATTACGGCAATTCGGCATTACGGATTCCGAGCCACAATCACCCCACCCGGAAAGCCGTGACCCGGATCACATTTCATCAGCGGCGTGATCGATTTCAGGACACAGGTCCGCCGAGACCTTGTCGTGACCAAAACGGTGTGTTTACTGTGCCGCACCCGGCGCATTCGTTGCGGCGGGTCCTCCTCCGCCGGAGCGCCGAGTCCTGCCGTGGCGGAGGGGTGACACGACGACCTGTCACGGCAGGAGCGGGGGAACCAGGTAGGCGCCGTGCCGCACGACATCGGGCGGTACGGCTAGGGGTGAAGTCGCGCCGCGGTGCCGGGGGGCACCGGGGACGGCGCGGCCGGGCAGCTCCCGCCCGAACCCGACAGCTCACCTCGCAGGCGTCAGGAGAGGATGAGCTCAATGGCTGCACGCGGACGTCACCGACGGCCCCGGCCCCGACGCGTCTCCCGCGCCTCGCTCGCGTTCACCGCGGGCGGCGCCGGGGTGGCGCTGCCCCTCATAGGCGTCGGCCAGGCGAACGCCGCCTCCGTCGACACCTGGGACAAGGTGGCGGAGTGCGAGTCCACCGACAACTGGAGCATCAACACCGGGAACGGCTACTACGGCGGCCTCCAGTTCTCCCAGTCCACCTGGGAGGCGTTCGGCGGGACGGCCTACGCGTCCCGGGCCGACCTGGCCTCCAAGGACCAGCAGATAGCCGTCGCCGAGAAGGTGCTCGACGCCCAGGGGCCCGGCGCCTGGCCGGTCTGCTCGGTCAAGGCGGGCCTGACCCGCGGCGGCCAGCCCGCTGACGTCTCTCCCGGAACCTCAGGCACCTCGGGCTCCTCCGGCTCCTCCCAGGCCGCTCCCAGGACGGCCCCCAAGGCCACACCGAAGGTCACGCCGAAGGACGCCCCACAGGCCGCTCCGAAGGCCACCACCACGGCCGTCGACCAGAGCGCGGCCGCCACCGGGCGCTCCGCCGCCTCGTACACCGTGGTCGGCGGCGACACGCTGTCCCGGATAGCCGATGCCCGGGACGTGGACGGCGGCTGGCAGCGGCTCTACGAGGCCAACCGCCGCGTCATCGGCGGCGACCCCGACCTGATCTACCCCGGCCAGAAGCTCACCCTCGACGGCAGCGCGTCCCCGGCCGCGAAGACGCCCGAGAGCCGGCCCCGGGCCGAACAGCCAAATCAAGCCAAGCAGCGCGCCGAGCAGGCGGACCGGGCCAAGCAGCAGCGGGCCGAGCAGGCGGCCAAGCAGCGGATCGAGCAGGCGCAGAAGGCGCGCGAGCGCGCCGCGAAGTCCGGCTCGTCGGCGCGCTCCTCCTCGTCCTTCACCACCCCGGTCGCCAGCCACGGCATCGGCACCGCCTACGGCGTCTCCGGCAGCAACTGGTCCAGCGGCCACCACACCGGGGTCGACTTCCCCGTCGCCACCGGCACCCAGGTGCGGGCCGTGGGCTCGGCCGAGGTGGTCGCCGCGGGCTGGGGCGGGGCGTACGGCTACCAGGTGGTGCTCCGCCACCCCGACGGCATGTACAGCCAGTACGCGCACATGTCGGCGCTGTCCGTCCACGTCGGCCAGTCCGTGTCCGGTGGCCAGCAGCTCGGCCGTTCCGGGGCGACCGGCAACGTGACCGGGCCGCATGTGCACTTCGAGATCCGTACCGGGCCCGACTACGGCTCCGACGTCAACCCGCTCGCCTACCTCCGCTCCAAGGGCGTCCAGATCTGAGAAATCTGTTCTGAAAGGTGTCGTGAAGGGTGCTCTGCCGCGGCCCGGCGCCGCGGCAGACCCGCCCTACATCACCAGATGTGCCTTCGCGTGCGTGACCTCCTCGATGTCACCGCCCGCCTTCGAGATCAGCCGGTGAGCGAGGTTGTTCAGCGCCCGCGCCGCCGCGATCTCCTCGCCGACCCGCGGCTGTGCCGGGTCGTCGGGATTCCGGTTCGCGCGGCCCTGAGCCAGGATCTCGGTCCCGTCGTGCATCCTCAGCCGGACGACCGCCTCGGTGAGAGGTCCGAGCTCACGGAACTCCATTTCGATGTCGCATCCCACGATCGTCTCCATCGCGGTCATCACCTCCTGCTTCATTTACCAGGATGCGCCCCACCCGGCAGGTCGGTCGACCGGGAGAGCAGGTCGACGACCTCGGCGTCACTGGTCTGCGAGAAGTCCTGGTACCACTCGCCGACCGCCGAGAACTCCGGTGGGGTCGACAGACACATCACGTCATCCGCGTCCTGACGCAGCGCCTCGGCCGCGTCGGGCGGCGCGACCGGGACGGCCAGCACCACCCGGGCCGCGCCCTGCGCGCGGGCGACCCGGCAGGCGGCCCGGGCGGTGGCGCCGGTGGCGATCCCGTCGTCCACGACGATCACCGTCCGGCCGCCGACCGCGACCCGCGCCCGGTCGCGCCGGAACCGCCGCGCCTGGCGCGCCAGCTCCTCCTCCTCGTCCCGCTCCACCTCCGCGAGCTCCTCCTTGCCCGCCCGGCTCATCCGCACGATCGCGTCGTGCACCACGCGCACTCCGCCCTCGCCGATGGCGCCGAAGCCCAGCTCGCGGTGGAAGGGGACGCCGAGCTTGCGGACGATGATCACGTCCAGGGGCGCCTTCAGCTCCCGCGCGACCTCGAAGGCCACCGGCACCCCGCCGCGCGGCAGGCCGAGCACCACGGGGTCCTCGGCGCTCAGCGGGCGCAGCCTGGCGGCCAGGCGCCGCCCGGCGTCCGCGCGGTCGACGAAGATCATGACTCACCCCCAGCGCAGGGAGACCCGGGGCCGGGAAACCCGCCCCGTCCTTACGACTCCATCCGAAGATTCCCCCGTCCGCAAACCGGCGGGGACCCGGTCGGCCGCGCCGACGCGCGGAAGCGGGCCGGGGCGGCCCACCCTGGATCCATGGAGAACGCCACGGATCCGAGCGAGTCCGGCCATCTCGTCTTCGTGGACGCGTACGACGCGGACACCAGATACCGGCGGGTGTGGCTGCGCGGCCCGGGCTGGGAGCCGCTGGAGCGGGAGGAGTTCGAGCCGCGGGTGCGGCGGCTGTTCCCGGACATCGACCTGGACGACCCGCGGCAGGTCCACTGGGTCGACCGGCCGGGCCAGTGGCCACCGTGGCACCCGGGCGAAGCATGACCGTCCTCGTCGGCACCTCGGGGTGGCAGTACAAGGACTGGCGCGACGTGCTGTATCCGTCCGGCTGCCCTCAGCGGCTGTGGCTGGAGGAGTACGCGCGGGGCTTCGCCACCGTCGAGTCCAACAACGCCTTCTACCGGCTGCCCACCCGCGAGCAGTTCGCCGCCTGGCGGGACCGTACCCCCGACGGGTTTGTGATGGCTCTGAAGGCCAGCCGCTATCTGACCCACATCAAGCGGCTCCGGGACCCCGAGGAGCCGGTCGCCCGGCTGATGGCGCATGCCGAGGGCCTCGGGGACCGGCTGGGCCCCGTCCTGCTCCAGCTGCCGCCCACCCTGCGCGCGGACAGCGGGCTGCTGGACGCGGCGCTCGGCTGCTTCCCCTCCGGGACGCGGGTGGCCGTCGAGCCCCGCCATGACTCGTGGTGGTCCGACGGGGTACGGAAGGTGCTGGAGCGCCGCGGCGCCGCGCTGTGCTGGGCGGACGCCGCCGCCCAGCCGGTGACCCCGCTGTGGCGTACGGCCGGGTGGGGCTATCTGCGCTTCCACCACGGCCTGGCCAGGCCCGCGCCGCGCTACAGCCACCAGTCACTGACCGCCTGGGCACGCCGGGTGGCCGACGCCTGGCCGGAGCGCGGCGATGTCTACGCGTACTTCAACAACGACCCGGGCGGGGCGGCCGTCCACGACGCCGTGGTCTTCGCCCGGGCCGTGGAGCGGCGCGGCCGCGAGGTCAGCCGCACGCCTGCCCTGTGACCCGTGGATGGTCACTCCTTGACCGCGCCGCCGAGCATGCCCTCGATGAACCGGCGCTGGAGGGCCACATAGACGACCACCACCGGCAGCGCGATCAGCACCGAGGCCGCCGCGAGCAGCGCCGCGTCGGAGCTGTGCTGCCCCTGGAAGAAGGCCAGGCCGAGCGGGACCGTGCGATGGGCGTCGTCGCTGACCATGACCAGCGCCATCAGGAACTCGTTCCAGGTCCACATGAAGGTGATGACGACCATGGTGGAGATGGCCGGGCGGCCCATGGGGACCAGGACCCGCCACAGCGTGGTCCAGGTGTTCGCGCCGTCGATCCGGGCCGCCTCGATCACCGACCGGGCGCTGCCCCGGAAGTACGTCCGCATCCAGAACACGCCGAAGGCGAGGGACTGCGCGGTCTGCGGCAGGATCAGCGCCCAGTAGGTGTCGGTGAGCTCGGCGTACCGCAGGTCGAAGTAGAGCGGCACGACCAGCGCCTCCTGGGGCAGCGTCAGGCCGATGACGAAGAGGTAGAACAGCACCGTGGAGCCGGGGAAGCGCATCACCCCGAAGGCGTACGCGGCGAGCACCGCCAGCACGGTGGTGGCGACCACCACGACCGCCGTGACCAGGACCGAGTTGCCGAGGTAGGTGCCGAAGTGGCCGCGGTTCCAGGCGTCGGCGAAGTTGCTCCAGTGGAGCCCGCCCCGGGGCAGTGAGAAGCCGGTGTCCAGGGAGTCCTGTGAGCTGAAGGCGGTGGAGAGGATGCCGATGACCGGGGTGAGCGCGATGACGGAGAAGAGGGCGAGGATGCCGTAGGTGACACTGCGTTCGAGGCGCGTGGTCATGACCGCCGCCCTTCCACGAGCCGGGAGACCGTGACGGTCAGGACGAAGATCAGGACCGTGAGGGCCACTCCGACGGCGGCCGCCGAGCCGACCTGGTTGGTCTCGAACGCCCGGTGGTAGACCTCGTAGGCGGGCACGGAGGTGGAGTTTCCGGGGCCGCCGCTGGTCGTGATGTAGATGAGGTCGAAGTTGCGCAGCCCGGCCACGATGGTCAGGGTCAGCGCGACCGCGATCTGCGGCCGCAGACCGGGCAGGGTGACGGAGAAGAACTCCCGCACCGGCCCGGCGCCGTCCATCCGGGCCGCCTCGTACAGCTCGCGCGGGATGCGCTGGGCGCCCGCCAGGAAGAGCACCATGCACAGCCCGGTGCCGACCCAGGTGCCCACCACGCCCACGGCGGGCAGGGCCCAGTCGTAGTCGCCGAGCCAGGGGCGGGCGAGCGAGCCGAGGCCGACCGCGCGGAGCGTGTCGTTCAGCAGCCCGTCCGGGGCGAGGATCGAGCGCCAGGCGACGCCGACCACGATCAGCGCGAGGACCTGGGGCAGGAAGAGGACGGTGCGGAAGAAGGTCATGCCGCGGACCCGGGCCCGGGACATCGCGGCGGCCAGCAGCAGCCCGATGGCCACCGGCAGGGCCGCGTAGAAGACGAGCAGCAGCAGGGCGTGTGCGAAGGGGGCGCGCAGCTCGGGGTCGGTGAACAGGTCGCGGTAGTTGTCGAATCCGGCGGGGGTGGCGACGGTCAGGCCGTCCCAGTGGACGAACGACAGCCACACCGACTGCCCGAAGGGGTAGAGCAGAAACGCGGCGTACAGGACGAGGGCGGGCAGGATGTAGAGGTAGCCGATGGCGCGGGGCTCGCCCGGGGCCCGCCGCCGGTACGTGGCGGCGCTGAGCGGGTGAAGAGGTTTTTTCATTTCGGCTCCGCCGGGGCGGGGGTGGCCGCGTGGCGCTCGCGCTGTTTCTTCATGAAGGCGCCGTAGTCCGTCTGAAGGGTGGCGGCGAAGTCCCCGGGCGAGGTCTTGCCGCTGATCACGCCCTGGAGCCCGGCGGTGATGGTGTCGAAGAAGGTGGGGGTCGAGTAGTCGAGGTACGGGACCAGACCGTCGGCCGCGCTGAGCCGCTTCCACCCGGCGATCATCTGGCCGTCCACGGTGTCCGGAGCCACCCGCTCGGCGGCCGTTCCGGGCACCGCGGGCAGCACGCCGTGCTCGGTCATCACATCGGCCGCGTGCCTGTTGGTGATGAAGTCGAGGTAGGCGGCGGCGACTTCGGGGTGCTTGGAGCGGGAGGTGATCGACCAGGCGAGCCCCTGGCCGCCGGTGGTGACGGGGGCGCCGCCGGCCGAGGCCGGGGGCGGGACCATCATGCCGAGCTTGTCGCCCATGCCCTTCTTCAGGTCGGCCAGCAGCCAGGTGCCGGTCACCAGATAGCCGCCGTCGCCGGCGGAGAACTTCTTGGCGGCGTCGTCGTAGCCGAGCCCGTTGGCGCCCTTGGGGAGGTAGCCGCGCTTGGTCCAGTCGGCGAGGGTGGCCGCCGCGTCCTTGGTGGCGGCGGTGTCGAAGCCCGTGCCGCGGCCGAGGACGGTGTCGCGGACCTCGGTGGCGGCGAGCTGGCCCTGGAGCACGCCGAAGGTGTGGATGGCCGGGTACTTGTCGAGGTTGCCGAACTGGATGGGCAGCTTGCCGCGGTCCTTGAGGCGCGCCAGACTCGCGGTGAACTCGCCCCAGGTCTTCGGCGGCTCGACACCGGCCTTCGCCAGCACGTCCTTGTTGTAGTAGATGCCTATGTACTCGCCGGTCTGGGATATGCCGTAGAGCCGGCCGGTGCCGAAGTCGGTGCCGTCGGCCGAGACCCGGTTGAGGTTGAGCAGGGTGTTCGGGTAGCGGGTGTTCCAGGCGTAGATCCCGGCGTAGTTGTCGAGCGGGGCGAGCAGCCCGGCCCGGACGAAGGACACCATGTCCGGGTAGCCCTGGTTGGCCTGGATCACATCGGGCGGGTTGTTGCCGGAGACGGCGAGCTTCAGCGTGGTCTTCAGGTCGTTGAAGCTGCGCGCCACCCGCTTGATCTTCACATTGGGGTACTTGCGCTCGAACTCCTTGTTGAGCTGCTCCAGTTCCCCGTTGGTGCCGCCCCGGATCTCCTGGTCCCAGACCGTCAGCGTGACCTTCCCGGCCTTGGCCGGGTCCGGCACGGCGACGGCGGGGCCGTTGCCCGGGCCGTAGGCCTGGGAGCCGTCGGTGCCCGGCACACAGGCCGAGGCCAGCAGCGCCACCCCGGCGGTGAGCAGGGCCGTCACGGCCCTGCGGCGTACGCGGCGCGCGCCGGTACGGGGGAATCCCATGGACATCTCCTTGAGGCGTATCGGATGTATCGGGGGACCCGCGGGCATCGTCACTCGCCCCGGAAGCCGATGGTGGGCTGGGCCCGCAGGCGGGGCCACTCGCGCACCCCGGCGGGAATGAGCTCGTTCAGGAACCCGTAGCGGTGGGCCAGTTCGCCACAGGCCGCGCCGTCGCCGGCGGTCTGGGCCGTCAGCGCCCACCACGCGGCCACCTCCGCCCAGCCGGGGGCGGCCAGCGAGCCCCCGAAGTGCTGGACCGAGAGGGCGGCGGTGAGGTTGGCGAAGGCGAGCCGGTCGGCGAGCGGCCAGCCCGCGAGGGTGCCGGTCATGAAGCCCGCGACGAAGACATCGCCGGCTCCGGTCGGGTCGAGCGCGGCCACGTGCAGCCCCGGCACCTCGGCGCTCTCCCCGGTGAGCGAGTCGATGGCCACGGCCCCCTGGGCGCCCTTGGTGACCACCGCGATGGGCACCAGGTCGGCCAGCGCGCGCACGGCCTGCTCGGGGGTGTCGGTGCGGGTGTAGCGCTGTGCCTCGGCCGCGTTGGGCAGAAAGGCGTGGGCGTACGCGAGGTCGGGCAGCGCGGCCAGGTCCCAGCGTCCGGAGTCGTCCCAGCCCACGTCGGCGAAGATCCGGCTGCCCTGGGCGTGCGCCTGGCGCACCCACTCCTCCTGCCGCCCCGGCTCGAAGGCCGTGACACAGGCGCGGGAGGGCGTCGGTGCGCTGGGGGTGGCGGGCGGCGGGGGCGGGTGCTCATGGGTGACCATGGTGCGCTCGCCGTCGTACGCCATGGAGACGGTGACCGGCGAGTGCCAGCCCGGCAGGCGCCGGGAGGGGGTGAGGTCGACGCCCTCGCCGGTGGCCAGCGCCTCCCAGCAGTAGTCGCCGTACACATCGGTGCCGAAGGCCGCGGCGAGGGTGGTGTGCAGGCCGAGGCGGGCGAGGGCGGTGGCCATGTTGGCGATGCCGCCGGGGCTGGAGCCCATGCCGCGCGCCCAGGACTCGGTGCCGCGCACCGGGGCGTGGTCGAGGCCGGTGAAGATGATGTCGAGGAACACGGTGCCTGTGAGATAGACGTCGTGCTCGGGGTCTCCGGGGGCGCGCAGGGCGGCCAGCGGGTCTATGGAGTCTGCGGTTCCGGCAGTGCTCACCGGCGCGCCCTTCCTGTTCAGTGCTCTGTCTCGTGCTGCTCGGCGTGCATTTCATATGGCAGCTACGTGAGCGACACCTTGCATTGCCCGAGCGACGAATGCAAGAGGTCAGTCACACTCGCGCAAACCCGCTCACGTGGAGTACGTTTGCCGACATGTTGCGAGAGACCCGGCACGAGAAGCTGCTGAGCATCCTCGGCGAGGAGGGCGTGCTGCCCATCGGGGAGATCGCCAAGCGGCTCGGGGTCAGCGAGGCCACCGCCCGCCGCGACCTCACCGAGCTGGGCCGGGCCGGCCGGCTCACCCGGGTCTACGGCGGCGCGGTGGCCACCTCCCAGCCGGACGAGGAGCGGCCCTTCAGCGAGGTGGCGGTCGACGACCTGGCCGACAAGGCGGCCGTCGCCCGCGGGGCCGCCCGGCTGATCGCCGACGGGGACGTGGTGCTGCTGGACATCGGCACCACCACACTCCAGCTCGCCAAGCTGCTGCGCGGCCGCCCGGTCACCATCGTCACCAGCAACCTCGCCGTCTACGACGAGCTGCGCGACGACCCGGAGGTCACCCTGATCCTGCTGGGCGGACAGGTGCGCAGCAACTACCGGTCCGTGGTCGGCTTCCTCACCGAGTCCAACATCCGCCAACTGCACGTCGGCCGCCTCTTCCTCGGCGCCAGCGGTGTGCTGCCGGACGGAAGCGTGCTGGACAGCACGCATGTGGAGGTGCCCGTCAAGCGGGCCATGCTCGCCTCGTCCCGCGAGGTGGTCCTGCTGGCCACCGCCGGGAAGTTCCCCGGCGACACCGGGCTGGCCCGGATCTGCGGGCCGCAGCAGATCGACACCCTGATCACCAACAAGACATCAGACCCGGCGACCCTCGACGTGTTCCGCGAGGCCGGTGTGGAGGTAGTGACCGTATGAGGCTGACTGTGCTGGGCGGCGGCGGGTTCCGGATGCCGCTGGTGTACCGGGCCCTGCTGGACAACAACGCCGACAGCGGGGACGAGGCCGGGCGCTGCACCGAGCTGGTCCTGTACGACACCGACCGCGGCCGGCTCGACGCGATCGGCTCGGTCCTGGCCGAGCAGGCCGCCGGCCACCCCGCCGCCCCCGCCGTACGGGCCACCACCGACCTCGACGACGCGCTGCGCGGGGCCGACTTCGTCTTCTCCGCCATCCGCGTCGGCGGCCTGGCGGGCCGGGCGCGCGACGAGCGCGTCCCGCTGGCCGAGGGCGTCCTCGGGCAGGAGACCGTCGGCGCCGGCGGGGTGCTCTACGGGCTGCGCACCCTGCCGGTGGCGCTGGAGATCGCCGAGCGGATCGCCGCCGTGGCCCCCGACGCCTGGGTCATCAACTTCACCAACCCGGCCGGCATGGTCACCGAGGCCATGCAGCGGGTGCTCGGCGACCGGGTGATCGGCATCTGCGACTCCCCGGTCGGGCTGTGCCGCCGCGCCGCGCGGGCGCTGGGCGCCGACCCCGGCCGGGCCAGTTACGACTATGTGGGCCTCAACCACCTCGGCTGGCTGCGCGGGGTGAACGTGGACGGGCGGGACCGGCTGCCCGAACTGCTCGCGGACACCGCGGCCCTGGAGTCCTTCGAGGAGGGCAAGCTCTTCGGTGCGGGGTGGCTGCAAGCCCTGGGCGCCCTGCCCAACGAGTATCTGCACTACTACTACTTCAACCGGGAGGCGGTGACCTCCATCCGCCAGGCCCCGGCCACCCGCGGCGAGTTCCTCCGCGACCAGCAGGCGGGCTTCTACGCCGAGGCCGCGGCGGCGGGAACGGCCAAGGGGGCCGCCGGGGCCGGGGCGCTGGAGCTGTGGGAGCGCACCCGGATGGAGCGCGAGGCCACGTACATGGCGGAGAGCCGGGAGGCCAGCGGCGGCTGGGAGCGCGACTCGTGCGACCTGGACGGCGGCGGCTACGACCGGATCGCGCTGGCCATCATGCGGGCCATCGCCCGCAACGAGCGCGCCACGCTGATCCTCAACGTGCGCAACCGCACCGCGGTCCCCGGCCTGGACGCGGACGCCGTGGTGGAGGTCCCCTGCCTGGTCGACGCGGGCGGGGCGCGGCCACTGGCCGCCGGCGCCGTGGCGCCGGACCAGCTCGGGCTGATGCTCTCGCTCAAGGCCGTGGAACGTGCCACGATCGCCTCGGCGACCACCCGCGGCCCCGCCGCCCGCGCCGCGGCCCTCCGCGCCCTCGCCCTGCACCCGCTCGTCGACTCCGTCAACGTGGCGGACCGCATCCTCACCGCCTCCGGAGCACTCCAGACTCCCTAGCACATGCCCGAACGGGCTTTCCCTAGTCTCTGAACGCGCCCGGCCGGGCGCCGATCGTGCCCATTTCACAGAAACGGGCGGCGAACGGGCCCGGCGGGCGCGTAATCGGTCACCCCACCGCGCCACCGCTCCTCCCCGCACCGCCGCCGACCAGGTAAGACAACGGTCGTACAACGGGCACATCCGGGCACGATCCGCGTCGCGACAGCCCTGGCCCTCCTGTTGCCTGTTTGTAAAACTGCCACGCAAGTCAACAGCGGCAGGCAGGAGGTGCGGTGTGGACGCGGACGAACGCCGTCGGGAAATCCTCGACGCGGCCCGGCGTGCGGGCTCCGTCGATGTCGGCAAGCTCGCCGCGGACCTCGGCGTCTCCAAGGAGACGGTGCGACGCGATCTGCGGGTGCTCGAGGACCACGGGCTGGTGCGGCGCACCCATGGTGGCGCTTACCCCGTGGAGAGCGCCGGGTTCGAGACCACCCTGGCCTTCCGCACCACCATGCACGTCCCGGAGAAGTCACGGATCGCCGCGGCCGCGGCCGATCTGCTCGGCGACGCCGAGACCGTCTTCATCGACGAGGGCTTCACCCCGCAGCTGATCGCGGAGGCCCTGCCCCGGGACCGTCCGCTCACCGTGATCACCGCCTCGCTGGCGGCCGCGAGCGGCCTGGCCACCCGCGAGAACACCACCGTGCTGCTGCTGGGCGGCCGGGTCCGCGGCGGCACCATGGCCACCGTCGACCACTGGGCCACCCATATGCTCTCGGGCTTCGTCATCGACCTGGCGTTCATCGGCGCCAACGGCATCTCCCGCAAGTACGGGCTCACCACGCCCGATCCCGCGGTCAGCGAGGTCAAGGCGCGGGTGGTCCAGGTGTCGCGGCGGAAGGTGTTCTCCGGGGTGCACAACAAGTTCGGGGCCGTCAGCTTCTGCCGGTTCGCCGATGTGTCGGACTTCGAGACGATCGTGACGGACACCGGGCTCCCGCTGACCGAGGCCAATCGCTACTCGCTGATGGGGCCGCAGATCATCCGGGTCTGACGCCCCGTCCGCCCGCTCTCCCGGCTCCCCTCACTCTTCAACTGTTCCTTCGATTGGACCTGTTATGCCCATCCTGACACTTCGTGCTGCCCGGATACCGGTCGTGGCCATGGCCGCGGGGGCACTCCTCGCGGGGTGCGCCGGTATGGGGGGCGGCGGTTCCGGTGGCAAGACCATCAATGTGCTGATGGTGAACAACCCTCAGATGATGGACCTCCAGAAGCTCACCGCCAAACACTTCACCGCGGAGACGGGCATCCGGGTCAACTTCACGGTGATGCCCGAGAACGATGTCCGCGACAAGATCAGCCAGGACTTCTCCAACCAGGCCGGGCAGTACGACGTCGCCACCATCAGCAACTTCGAGGTGCCGTTCTACGCCAAGAACGGCTGGCTGCTGCCGCTGGACGACCATGTCTCCGACGACCGGGCCTTCGACCAGAAGGACATCCTGCCCTCGATGCGGCAGTCCCTGACCGCCGACGACGGCAAGCTGTACGCCCAGCCGTTCTACGGCGAGTCGTCCTTCCTGATGTACCGCAAGGACATCTTCGCCGAGAAGAAACTCAAGATGCCCGAGCGCCCCACCTGGGAGCAGGTCGCGGACCTCGCGGCCAAGGTCGACGGCGCCCGCAAGGGGATGAAGGGCATCTGTCTGCGCGGGCTGCCCGGCTGGGGTGAGCTGATGGCCCCGCTCACCACCGTCGTCAACACCTTCGGCGGCACCTGGTTCACCAAGGACTGGAAGGCCCAGCTGGACTCGCCCGAGTTCACCGCGGCCACCAACTTCTATGTCGACCTGGTACGCGAGCACGGCGAGGCCGGAGCGGCCCAGTCGGGCTTCGCCGAGTGCCTCAACAACCTCACCCAGGGCAAGACCGCGATGTGGTACGACGCCACCTCCGCCGCCGGCTCGCTGGAGAGCGACAAGTCCCCGGTCCGGGGCAAGATCGGCTACGTCCAGGCGCCCGTGGTGAAGACCAAGAGCTCCGGCTGGCTCTACACCTGGGCGTGGGGCGTGCAGAAGGCCACCCGCAACAGCGACAACGCGTGGAAGTTCGTCTCCTGGGCCTCCAGCAAGAAGTACGAGGAGCTCGTCGGCCGGACGCTCGGCTGGTCCAACGTGCCCGCGGGGAAGCGCACCTCCACCTACGCCAACGCCGAGTACCAGCAGGCCGCCGGCACCTTCTCCGAGGTCACCCGCCAGTCCATCACCAGCGCCGACCCGCGCGACCCGGGGGTGCAGCCGCGGCCGACCATCGGCATCCAGTTCGTGGACATCCCCGAGTTCTCCGACCTCGGGACCAAGGTCGCCCAGGAGATCAGCGCCGCCATCGCCGGAAAACAGTCCGTCGAGTCGGCATTGCAGAAGTCTCAGAAGCTGGCCGAGAAGGTGGGCGAGGAGTACCAAGATGACTAATCCAGTGGCGACGACACCCGTGCGCAGCGGACCGCCCCCAACCGTGGCCGCCCCGCCCGGACGCCCGGCGCGGGCGCCCAAGGCGGCCCGGGCCTGGGCCACCAGGGCTCCCCTGATGCCCGCCCTGATCTTTCTGATCGTGGTCACCCAGCTGCCGTTCGTGGCAACCCTGGTGATCTCCCTCTTCGACTGGAACTCGCTCAAGCCCGACGAGCGCGCGTTCACGGGACTCTCCAACTACACCTCGGTGGCGAGCGACGCGACGCTGCGCGAGTCGATCATCACCACCGTGCTGCTGACCGCGACCGTGGTGATCGTGAGCGTGGTGCTCGGGCTGCTGCTGGCCCTGCTCATGGACCGCAAGTTCCGCGGCCGGGGGCTGGTGCGCACCATGCTCATCGCGCCGTTCCTTGTGGTGCCGGTGGCCTCCGCGCTGCTGTGGAAGCACGCGCTCTACAACCCGGAGTACGGGCTGTTCAACGGCGTGCTCAGCTGGGTGGGCGACCTGTTCGGCGTGGACAACCCGCCGCAGCCGGAGTGGATCTCCGACATGCCGCTGCTGGCGGTGGAGGCCTCGCTGGTGTGGCAGTGGACCCCGTTCATGATGCTGATCCTGCTGGCCGGGCTCCAGAGCCGCCCGCTGGACATGATGGAGGCGGCCCGGCTGGACGGGGCCGGCAACTGGCAGATCTTCCGCTTTCTGACCCTGCCGCATCTGCGGCGCTATCTGGAGCTGGGCACCCTGCTGGGCTCCATCTACATCGTGCAGAACTTCGACGCGGTGTTCACCATCACCCGGGGCGGCCTCGACACCGCCAACCTCCCGTACACCATCTACGAGACCTTCTACAACGCCCACGAGTACGGGCAGGCATCCGCCGCCGGTGTGCTGGTGGTGATCGGCACGATCATCATCGCCACCTTCGCGCTGCGCGTGGTGTCCTCCCTGTTCCGTGAGGAGGTGTCCCGCGCATGACCTCCCTGACCGCCCCGGCGGCCGTGGGTACCGTACCCCCGGCCGCCCGCCGGGCCCGCCGCCGCGGCGCCGCGCTGGGCCTGCTGGCCTGGCTGACCGGCATCGTGTTCGTGCTGCCGGTCGCCTGGATGGCGCTGACCTCGTTCCACTCCGAGGCCGACGCCGCCACCAACCCACCGTCCCTGGCCGCCCCGCTGACCCTGGACGGCTACCGCGAGTTCTTCGGGGTGAACGGCGGGGCGGACCCCTGGCCGCCGCTGCTCAACTCCATGGGCGCGAGCCTGTTCTCCACCATCTTCGTGCTGGTGCTCGCCCTCCCGGCCGCGTACGCGCTGTCGATCCGGCCGGTGCGCAAGTGGACGGACGTGATGTTCTTCTTCCTGTCCACCAAGATGATGCCGGTGGTGGCCGGGCTGCTGCCGGTGTACCTGTTCGCCAAGAACACCGATTTCCTGGACAACATCTGGCTGCTGGTCATCCTCTACACCTCGATGAACCTGCCGATCGCGGTGTGGATGATGCAGTCGTTCCTCTCCGACGTCCCGGTGTCCATCATCGAGGCGGCCCAGATGGACGGGGCCAAGCTGCCGACCGTGCTGTTCCGGGTCGTCGCCCCGATCGCGGCGCCCGGCATCGCCGCCACCTCGCTGATCTGCTTCATCTTCAGCTGGAACGAAATGCTGTTCGCCAATGTGCTCACCGGCGTGGTGGCACAGACGGCGCCGGCGTTTCTGACAAGCTTCGTCACCAGTCAGGGACTGTTCCTGGCACAGGTGTGCGCGGCCTCGATCGTGATTTCCCTGCCGGTGCTCGCCGCCGGCTTCGCCGCCCAGGACAAGCTGGTCCAGGGCCTGTCGCTAGGAGCAGTCAAATGAGGGCCGCCGTCATCGAAGCCCCCGGCAAGGTCACCGTCGCCACCGTCCCCGACCCGACCCCCGGGCCGCGCGATGTGGTGGTGGATGTGGCGGCCTGCGGACTGTGCGGCACCGATCTGCACATCCTCCAGGGGGAGTTCGCCCCCACCCTGCCGATCGTCCCCGGCCATGAGTTCGCCGGGGAGGTCGTCGGCATCGGCAGCGAGGTCACCGAGGTGGCGGTGGGCGACCGGGTCGCCGTCGATCCCTCCCTCTACTGTCACGAGTGCCGCTACTGCCGTATCGGCCGGGGAAACCTGTGCGACCGCTGGAACGCCATCGGGGTCAGCGTGCCCGGCGGCGCCGCGGAGTTCGCCGTGGCGCCGGTGGCCAACTGCGTACGGCTGCCCGAGCATGTGGCCGTCGCGGACGCCGCGCTCATCGAGCCGCTGTCCTGCGCGGTGCGCGGCTACGACGTGCTCAACAGCCGCATGGGCAACGAGGTGCTGATCTACGGCTCGGGCACCATGGGCCTGATGATGCTGGAGCTGGCCAAGCGGACCGGGGCCGCGAGCGTGGACATGCTGGACATCAACTCCGACCGGCTCGCCACCGCCAATCTGCTCGGGTGCAGCCGCTCCGCCGCCTCGGCCGACGAGCTGGACCAGCCGCGCGGCTGGGACGTGGTGATCGACGCCACCGGCAACCAGGCCGCGATCCAGGACGGGCTCGGCCGCGTCGCCAAGGCGGGCACCTTCCTCCAGTTCGGGGTCTCCGACTACGCGACCAAGGCCGTCATCGAGCCGTACAAGATCTACAACCAGGAGATCACCATCACCGGCTCCATGGCCGTGCTGCACAGCTACGAGCGCGCCGCCCAGCTGTTCGCGGCCGGGGTGCTCGACCCGAAGGTGTTCATCAGCGACCGGCTGCCGCTGGAGCAGTACCCGCAGGCGCTCGAACAGTTCCGGTCGGGACAGGGCCGGAAGATCGTCGTCGAGCCCTGACACAGCAACAGGCGTGCCACCACGCGCCGTTGACGGCCCGAGCCCGGCACCCCAGGCTTGGGCCGTACTGATCTCCGATCTCCGGATGCAAGGGAGGGGTGCGGCATGAGCGGCGACGCGGTGGTGGTGGTGGGCGGCGGCCTGGCCGGGACGCTCGCGGTAGCGGCGCTGCTCGGGCACGTGGACTCGGTCACCGTGATCGAGCGCGACCGCTACCCGGAGCAGCCGGTCTTCCGCAAAGGGGTGCCCCAGGGCCGCCATCTGCACGTCTTCCTCTCCGGCGGGCAGCGCGCCCTGGAGCGGCTGCTCCCCGGGGCCATCGCGGAGCTGGAGGCGGCCGGCGCGCACCGCATGGAGGCGCCGCGCGATGTGCTCACCAGGACCCCGAGCGGCTGGCACCGCCGCCTCCACGAGGGCAGACACGCCGTGATCAGCTGCACCCGCCCGCTGTTGGACGCCACCGTGCGGGCCCAGCTCCTCGCCGAGGCCGCGGGGTCCGGGACCCGGGTGGAGGTGCTGGAGGCGTGGGAGGCGGTCGGGCTCCTCGGCGGCGCGGACCGGGTGACCGGGATACGGGTGCGCTCGCGCGACACCGGGCACGCCGAGCGGGAGCTGCCCGCCGACCTGGTCGTCGATGCCTCCGGGCGCGGCTCGCGCGCCCCGCGGTGGCTGGCGGAGCTCGGCCGCCGGGCGCCGCGCGAGGAGGTGATCGACGCCGGAATCGGCTACTCCACCCAGATGTTCCGGCCGGCCGAGCCATTGCGCACGGCCGTGGTCCTCGAACCCAGGCCCGCTCTCCCGCGCGGCGCGGCGTGGTCGCCCGTCGAGGGCGGCAACTGGCTGCTGACCCTGGCCGGGGTGCGCGGCCATCACCCGCCCACCGACGCTTCCGAGGTGCCCGACTTCGTGGCCTCGCTCGACGAGCCGTATCTGCTGGACCACCTCAGGGCCTGCGAGGCGGTGTCCCCGCCGTACGCCTACCGCGACACGGCCAACCGCCGCCGCGACTACCACGCTCAGGGCGGGGTCCCGGAGGGTTTCCTCGCGGTGTCGGACGCCGCCTGCACCTTCAACCCGATCTACGGGCAGGGCATGTCGGTGGCCATGCTGAGCGGACTGGCCCTGCGCGAGTGCGTGGCCGACGGCGGCCTGCGCCGCCCCGGCTTCGCGGCCATGGCCCAGCGCGCCGTCGCCCGGGCGGGCGAGACCGCGTGGCTGACCGCCGTGGGCGCGGACCGCCCCTACGCCGCGGGCGCCGACGACACCCCGCCGGGGGCGGCCGAGCGGCTTCAGACCTGGTACTTCGGGCGGCTGGCGGCCCGGGCAACGCATGACCCGGTGGTCGGCGCCGCCTTCCGCGACGTCACACATCTGACCGCGCCGCCGTCCCGGCTGCTGGCCCCCGCGGTGGCCCTGCGCACGGTGGTACTGCCGCGGCGGCCCGGCCTGGCGAGCATCCCCCTGCGGGTGGAGGGCGCGTAGCGCGAGTCTCATGCGACCTGGCGCGGAAATGACCCGAACCCTCTGGTCAGCCGCCGCATGACAGCATGGGGAAATGACGACGCACCCGTTTGAGAACGTGACGCACGTCGCGGCGCTCGGACCCGTTCTCGATCGCTTGGGCACCGTCTTCCGGACATTCGACGAGCAGGACTCCGGCTGTGTCTCGTACGGGCTGCTGGCGTCGGGGCAACGATGGTTCGTGAAAACGTCCTCCACCCGGAAGGGAACCTCCTCCCTGGGCCGGGCGGTGTCGTTCCATCAACGGATCGCGCATCCGGCCATCGTGCCCCTAGTGCACTCCTTCACCACGGACGATGGCCTCGTACTGGTTCACCCCTGGATGAGCGGCGAGGTGCTCTACCACCCGACGCTCTCACGCCGTGGGGGCCGGGCGGATCCCGGCAGCCCGATGGCACGGTTCAGGGCCCAGCCTCTGGCCCGGATTCACACGGCGCTGGATTCGCTTCTGTCCGCCCATCTGGCCGTGGAGGAAGCGGGATTCGTCGCGGTCGACCTCTATGACGGATGCATGTTCTACGACTTCGACGAGCACCGCATGATGCTGTGCGACATGGACGAGTACCGGGCGGGCCCCTTCGTCCTGGAGGCGGACCGGCTGCCCGGGTCCACGCGCTACATGGCGCCGGAGGAGTTCGTGCGCGGAGCGGTGATCGACATCCGGACCACGGTCTTCGTGCTGGGCCGGGCGCTCCGTCTGCTCCTGGACGCCGGCGACGAGGAGAGGCAGTGGCGCGGGACGGCCGCGCAACTGGAGGTCGTCGGGACGGCGACCTCCGCCGTCTCGGAGCGCCGTTTCCCCTCGGTCCACTCCCTCGTCGAGGCCTGGCGGTCGGCCGGATCCCGGCACGCGTAGGACCCGCGAGCGCGGTGACGTAGAGTCCGACTTCTTCCCCCCGACAAGGAGACATGTGGCATGCCCGACCGAGCTCGGATTCAGTTCCTCTACACCGGGGGCACCCTTGGGATGGTCGGCTCACCCCGGGGCCTGGAGCCCGGGGCCGATGTGCGGGGAGAGATCGCCGCGCTGCTGCGCGACAGCGGTCTGGACGTGTCGTCGGGGTTCAGCGAGTTCCACCGCACCATCGACTCGTCGAACGTCACCCCCGCCGACTGGCAGCAGATGGTGGACCACCTGCGCCGCCACCGGGACGAGCACGACGGGTTCGTGGTCCTCCACGGCACCAACACACTCGCCCACTCGGCGGCGGCCGTTTCGTACGCGCTCACCGACTTCGGCAAGCCGGTGGTGTTCACCGGCGCTCAGGTGCCTTTCGGGATGGCGGGGTCGGACGCGCCCGGCAATGTGCTCGGCGCCGTCGAGGCGGTGATATCGGGGGCGTTCGCGTCGGTCGCGCTGTTCTTCGACGGCGTGCTGCTCGCGGGCGCCCGGGCCACCAAGGTGTCGGCGCTGGACATGCGCGGCTTCGCCAGCCCCCATGCCGAACCTCTGGAATGGCGCTCGGGGAGTGTGCGGGAGGAACCCGATCCCCTGGCGCGTCCGCAGGTCTGGAAGAACCCGCTGCCGTACCGCGGACACGACATCGCCGTCATCACCGCCGTGCCCGGCATGAGCGCGGAGCGCTTTCGCGCCATGACGACCCCTCGCCCCAGCGCGGTGATCTTCCGCACCTATGGGGCCGGGGAGGGGCCCGGTGAGGCGGAGGGGCTGCCCGAGGCGGTCGGCGAGCTGGTGTCGGGGGGCACGCCGGTGGTCGTGGTGAGCCAGTCCCTGCGGGCGCGGGTCGATCTGGGGAGGTACGCCGCCGGGGAGTTTCTGCGGGGGGCGGGCGCCATCGGCGCGGAGGACATGACGTTCGAAGCCGTGTACACGAAGCTCATGTTCCTGCTGAGCCAGGGCGTCGACGGACAGCACATGGAGAAGTGGCTGCTGACCGACCTCGCCGGTGAGGTGTCCGCCCCACGGCCCGCCCGCTGACGGAGCGCCCCCGCACCCCGCCCCCGCGCGGGGGCGGGGTGCGGGTGGCAATCAGCCGAGGGCGTCGCGCAGATGGGCGGCCGCGGCCTGCTCCAGGTGGACCAGGTCGCTGCTGACCGTGGCGAAGGTGAAGCCCTGGGCGAGCCGCTTGGCGGCCGTGGCGCCGTTCGGGCAGTGGATCCCGGCCGCGATGCCCGCGGCCTTCGCCGCCTCCGCCACCTTCGTGAGTGCCGCCTCGAACGCCTCGGCGACCGAGGGGTCGGTGGAGGTGCTCCCGCCGAGGGCGATGGTCAGGTCGGAGGGGCCGATGTAGACGCCGTCGAGCCCCTCGGTCGCGCAGATCTCCTCGGTGTTGCCGAGCGCCTGGGCGGTCTCGATCATCACGATGCAGGCGACCTGCTCATTGGCCTCGGCCGGGGCCGGGCCCACCCGCAGCCCCGAGCGCATCGGCCCGTAGCTGCGGACGCCGTGCGGCGGGTAGCGGCAGGCGCTGACGGCGGCGGCCGCCTCCTCGGCGGTGTTGACCAGGGGGACGATCACACCACGGGCGCCGGCGTCGAGGGCCTGGCCGATCCAGAAGCCGTCGTTGGCCGGGACCCGGACCATGCCGGCGCTGGTGCCGCGCGCGTCGATGGCGGTCATCGCGCCGAGGATGCCCTTGTAGTCGAGGAGCCCGTGCTGGGCGTCCACACAGACGTAGTCGTAACCGAGCCCGGCCAGGCGTTCGGTGCCGACCGGGTTGTCGAGGACGACCCAGTAGCCGAGGATTCGCCGGCGTGCGCGCAGGCGGGCCGCGAAGTGGGCGGGGGAATTGGTCATATTGCCAGCTTCTCTCATCAGCTCTCCCCGCCTCATGCGTGTTATGAGCGAAACGCTCGCATAGTTGCACGCAACACGCAAGACTTAGCAGCACGACCGAGAGGAATGGCGCAGAATGCGCAAACTGATAGGGTGACCCGCCAATCGCGGCCAGTCGCGGAGAGGAGACAGGCATGAGTCCGGCACGTTCGCGCACATCACGCACGTCGGCCGCACCGACCGGGGCGGAGGACCGCGGAAGGCTGCGGGCCCAGGACCGCCGGGCACTGATCGCCCGCATGATTCAGACCGACGGAACAGTGGTCGTCGAGGAGCTGGCCCGCTCCCTGGAGGTCACCCCGTCCACGATCCGCCGGGACCTCGCCCTCCTCACCGAGCAGGGGACCATCGCCCGCACCTACGGCGGCGCGATGAGCGCGGGGCACACGGCCGAGCCGACCCTCGGGCAGCGCAGCGGTCTGGCCGTGGCCGAGAAGGATCGCATCGGGCGCTGGGCGGCCGCCCGGATCACGCAGGGGGACACCGTCATCCTGGACGCCGGCACCACCACCGGGCGGCTCGCCCACCATCTGCGCGGCCGGACCGAGCTCACCGTCATCACCAGCGGGCTGACGGCCCTGCGGGAGCTGGCCGAGGCGGACGGCGTCGAGCTGATCACGCTCGCAGGGACGCTGCGCCATGTCAGCCAGGGCTTCGTCGGCCCGCTCGCCGAGCTGACCCTCTCCCGCCTCACCGCGGACAAGGTGTTCCTGGGCGCCGACGGCCTCGACGCGGAGCTCGGCATCTGCGAGGCCAGCCTTCAGCAGACCGCGCTCAAGGAGCTGATGGCCCAGCGCGGCGGCCAGGTGTACGTACTGGCCGACAGCAGCAAGCTCGGTCAGTCGCCCTTCACCGCCTGGGCCCCGCTCACCGCGCCCTGGACGCTGGTCACCGACAGCGGCGCCACCGATGACCAGCTCGCGCCCTTCCGGGCCCTGTCCGAGGTGGACGTGGTCACCGTTTGAAGACGTGCCGCCCCGAGCCCACCTCGAACGGCTCGCCGTCGCCCGGCAGCTGGACCTCGGCCCGGGTGTTCGGCGGCACCAGCACCTCCACGACCAGCTCGTCGCCCTCGTAACGCCAGCCCGCCTCGGCCCGCCCGTACGGGGTCAGGTGGGCGGCCTTCGCGTGGTCGAGCCCGCCGCCGGGGACGGGCGCGATCCGCAGCCGCCGCCAGCCGGGGGCGGCCGGGGCCAGCCCGGCGACGGTGCGGTGCAGCCAGTCGGCCACGGCGCCGAGGGCGTAGTGGTTGAAGGAGGTCATCTCGCCCGGGTTGATGGTGCCGTCCGGGAGCATGGAGTCCCAGCGCTCCCAGATGGTGGTCGCGCCCATGGTGACCGGGTACAGCCACGACGGGCAGCCCTGCTCCAGCAGCATCCGGTAGGCCAGCTCGGGCTCACCGGCCGCGCACAGCGCGTCGCAGATCAGCGGGGTGCCCGCGAAGCCCGTGGCGATCCGGAAGTCCGCGTCCCGCACGATCGCGGCCAGCCGCGCCCCGGCCCCCGCCCGCTGGCGCTCGGTCGACAGCAGCGCGAAGCACAGCGCCAGCGCGTAGGCGGTCTGGGCGTCGGAGGACAGCCGGCCGGCCGGGGTCAGGAACTCCTCCTGGAAGGCCGACCGCGCCTCCTTCGCCAACGCCTCGTAGCGGAGCGCGTCGTCCGTCTCGCCCAGCAGCCGGGCGGTCTCGGCCAGTACCTCGGCCGATCGCACCAGATAGGCGCCCGCCACCAGATCGCCGTCCGTACGGGCGACCTCCGGGCGGTCCGGCGGGGCCGCCGGGTCGAGCCAGTCGCCCAGGTGGTGGTGGTCGCGCCACAGCCCGCCGCCCTCGCGCGCGTACCGGGCTGCGGTCTCCACCCAGGCGCGCATGCTGGGGTACTGGTCGCGCAGCAGCCCCGGATCGCCGAAGCGCTGGTGGAGCACCCACGGCAGCAGCACCGCGACATCCGCCCAGACGGCCTGCGCCCGGGGGAAGGGCTCGAACTCCTCCGGTATGACGTCGGGCACCACGAGCGGCGGCACCTGTTCGGGGTGGGCCAGCTGTTCGGCTGACAGGTCGCGCAGCCAGCCGGCGAGCATGCCGGAGCAGTCGTAGAGGAAGGTGGCGGTCGGTGCGAACACCTGGATGTCGCCGGTCCAGCCCAGGCGTTCATCGCGCTGTGGGCAGTCGGTGGGGATGTCCAGGAAGTTGCCGCGCATGCTCCATACGACATTCTCGTGCAGCCGCTCCACCAGGGGCTCGGAGCAGGAGAACCAGCCGGTGCGCGCCATGTCGGTGTGTATCACGACGGCCTGGACGTCCGCCGGGTCCAGCGTCCCCGGCCAGCCGGTGACCTCGGCGTAGCGGAAGCCGTGGAAGGTGAATCGCGGCTCGTAGGTCTCGGTGCCCTCGCCGCGCAGGGTGTAGGCGTCGGTGGCCTTGGCCTCGCGCAGCGGGCGCACCCCCAGTTCGCCGCCTTCCAGCACCTCGGCGTGGCGCAGGGTGACGGTGTGCCCGGCCGGGCCGCTGACCGTGATGCGCAGCCGCCCCACCAGGTTCTGGCCGAAGTCCAGGACGGTACGGCCCGAGGGGGTGGTGATCACCTCGGTCGGCGCCAGGGTCTGGAGGCGCCTGACCGGCGGGCCGGTCGGCGCCACCAGCTCCCCGGCCGGCGGGTCGGCCTGCTCGACCGGGCTCCAGCCGGTGGTGTCATGGCCGGGGCGGGACCAGCCGTCGCGCTCCAGGCGGGCGTCGTACACCTCGCCGTCGTAGATCTCCGAGCGCAGCAGGGGGCCGGTGGCGGCCCGCCAGTCGGGGTCGGTGGCCACGGTCTCGCGCGTTCCGTCGGCGTACTGGATCTCCAACTGGGCCAGCAGTGCGGTCTGTTCGCCCCCGATTGCGCGCCGCCCGCCGTGGAAGCCGATGCGGCCCGCGTACCAGCCCTCCCCCAGCAGCGCGCCGACGGCGTTCGCGCCCTCGCGCAGCAGGTCGGTCACGTCAAAGGTCTGGTAGCGCAGCCGGTGGGCATACGAGGTCCAGCCCGGGGCCAGTACGTGGTCGCCGACCCGTACGCCGTTGAGCTCGGCCTCGTACACGCCGCAGGCGGTGATGTAGAGCCGCGCGGCCGTCACCGGGCCGCGGACGGTGAACTCGCGGCGCAGCAGGTCGGCCGGGTGCGGGCCGTCCGCCTGGGACCGGCCGGACGTGATGGGGCGGGCCGTCCAGTCCTCGGGCAGCAGGAGCCCGGCCTCGGCGTGGGCGGGCTCGGACCATTCGGAGGGTCCGTCGCCGCCGGCGCCCCAGACGCGGACGCTGACGGCCACCCGCTGCCGCGAGCGCAGCGCCGGGCCGGGCCAGGGGACGAGCACGGACTCCGCGGACTCCACCCGCCCCGGGGCGGCGAGTTCGGTGCCGTCCTCGGCGCACACCCGCACCTCGTACGCGGTCTGCTGCCAGCCCTCGGCGTCGGTGGCGGTGTGCCAGCTCAGCCGGGGCTCGGCCTCGCCGATGCCCAGCGGCTCCCGGTGATGTTCAAAGACCGGAGTGGTGACCTGCAACGCTGCTTACCTTCCTTACGAGTCGGACCGGCCTTACGAGTCGGACCGGATGAGTCGGACCGGGCCGAACAGGCCCGTGCGTACCTGGCCCGCCGCGACCGCGCGGGTCGGCGAGGCGTCGTCGAGATACCCGGCGAGCGTGCCGCTCACCACGATCTCGATGTCGTTGTCGCCCGCCCTCAGGGCGTCGGTGACCTCGACCGTCCACGGCCCCCACACCCGGCGGCCGACGAGGGTGCCGTTGACGTGGATCTCGGCGGTGCCGCGGACCTCTCCGAGGTCGAGGAGGGTCCGACCGGCCGGGGCCTGCGGGAGCTGGGCGGTGGTGCGGTAGCGGACCCGTCCACCCAGGGCGCGCAGGCCGAGCTCCTCCCAGGAGGCGAGCTCCACCTCGGCCTCGGCGACCTCGGCCTCGATCGCCGCGTCGAGGAGCGCGCCGCCCCGGCGGCCGTCCACCGCGACCACCTTGAGCAGCACCGGGGTGGCGGCGGCCAGCGGGGCGGGCAGCCGTACCCACCCGTCGCCGTCCGTCGCGTACTCCCGGCCCTCGACCAGGACCGTGACGCTCAGCGGGGTGGGGACGCGCAGCGCCGTCGTGCCGAGCGGGGCCGGGAAGCGCAGCCACTCCACGCGCTCGGGACCGGGCGCCAGGTCCGGGACGAGCGGCACGACGACACCGCTGCCGCCGGGGGCGGCGGCCGGCTCCAGCCAGTGGGCGCCGGGCAGCGGGTGGGGGCGGGCCCAGGCGCAGATCCACCGCGGGTCGCGGCCCCCCGTGGAGGTGCGCGACCGCAGCGGCACGGGCGCGCCGTCGCGGCTCGCCTCCCAGCCACCGCTGCCGCCACTGCCGCTACTGCCGCCACTGCCGCCGCTGCTGCCGCTGATCCAGCCGAGGCCGCCGCGCGCCGCCGGGGCCGAGTCGAGGGCCGCGCCGGTCGGGGCGGTGCCCGCGTCGGTGACCCGCAGCGTGAGGGTGTTCTCGCCGACGCGCAGCAGTTCGCGGAGGTCGTACGGGTGGACGCGGATGTCGCGGTGGCCCGGATACGGGTTGAAGTCGCCCTGGCGGCCCACCTCGACGCCGTTGACCAGCACGGCGCACGCGCCGTCGGCGGCGACCTGGACGACCGTGTCGTCCGGGACGCGGTCCAGCCGGGCGCGCAGCGTCAGTTCGTGGGTGCGGCCGGGGACCGAGCCGTCCCCGGGCTCCAGCCACTCGGGGCGGCGGAAGGCGTCCGGGTCGCCGACCACCGCGAAGGACGCGCGCACCGGCCCGTCCTCGACGGCGGTCAGCTCGATCTCCAGGGCGACGGTACGGCCGCGGGCGGACGGCGGCAGCGGGCTGAACGTGCGGTACCCCTCCCCCGCCGCGGGCAGCTCCGCCCCGTCGAGCAGCACCCGGCGCGCCGCGCCCGCGCCGACCGCGAGGTGCAGCCCGGCGCGGTCGGGGAGGGTCAGGTGCGTACGGACGGCGACCCGGCCGCCCGCCGGGACGGCGCGCCAGTCCAGGAACTCCTCGGGGACATATCCCTTGGGGCCAAGACGCTCGTCGTGCAGCGGGTCGTCGGGGATGCCGCGCGACAGCGACCACACCGCGGGCCGCCACGTCTCCGAGTCCGGGTCCGAGTCCGAGCCCGGGCCTGAGACCAGCGCGAACGGGCCGAAGCCGGCCGTGACGGGCGACCAGCCCCGCTCGGCTGCCTCAGGTTCCGGGCGTGCCAGGTGTTCCAGCCGCCACACCTCGATGGGCAGCACCCCCGTGCGGTGCGCCGCCGCGAGATCCCCGTCGCCGTTGTCCAGGGTGGAGGTGGCCAGCCCGCGCCAGGGGCCGGGCAGCGGGACGGTCCCGGTGGCCGGGCCGAGCGGGGCGCGGGTGGGCTCCGGCAGCTCCTCGGCGAGCACCACCAGCGCCACCGCCCCGTCCTCGAACGGCACCTCCAGGAGCCAGGCCCCGTCCGGCGCCCGGGTCACGGCCAGTTCGGTGCGGTCCCCGGTGCCCGGGTCCCAGCGCTGGGCGCGCGGCCGGTCCTGGCCCTCCAGGCGCACCCGGGCGGTGCGGCCGTCGGCGGGCACGAAGTCGTAGCCCTCGGTGCGCAGTTGCTCCCAGTACCGCTCCCAGGAGAAGCCGTCGGTGGGCCAGTCGCCCATGGGGAAGGCGACGATCGGCGCCTTGGTGCCGCTGCGGTCGTCGTGCGCGACGAGGGTGAGGACCAGCGCGTCGCGGTGGCGGCGGAGCAGGTACGGGGCGTCGGCGGTGACCCGCACCGGGCCCCGGGCCACCGCGCCGGGCACCTGCTCGGCGCTCTCGACGACGGTGACCAGGCCCCGCGCGACGGCGTCGGCGAACAGCCGCGCGGCCTCCGCACCGTCGTCGTCGGGGCCGCCGGGGAACAGCTCGGGCGCCCGGGCCACGCACACCACCCGGCCACCGGCCGCGGCGAAGCGGACCAGAGTGCGGGCCGCCGCGGCGTGCAGGGCGAGCGGCCCGGGCAGCACCACGGTGCGGTAGCGCTCCTGGCCGATGACCAGGGCGGCGCCCGCCCCGTCGGCGGTCACCTCGCCGCCCGCCAGCGTGTTCTCGTCGAAGGTGTCGTGGTCGAGTCCCGCGCGCTCCAGCACCCCGCGGCGCTCGGCGAACCAGCAGTTGACGCCGTTGAGCTCGTGGTAGAGGCGGCCCGCCTCGGCCGCCGGCGCCAGCGGCCCGTCCAGCGTGAGGTACGCCTGCGCGGCCGTGGTCGGCGACAGCAGGACCGTGTCGCACACATGGGCGCCCTCGGTCAGCACGGAGCACAGCCGCGCCACGGCGGTGGCGAACACGTGGTACGACGGCCAGTACGGCTGGCGCCAGCAGGTGGACGGCGGCGCCCACTCCCACCAGCCGCCGACGGTGCTGTAGTAGACCGCGTGCGGGTCGTAGAGGGTGGCGCCCCGGCGCAGGAAGGGCGCGAGCCAGTCGTAGGTCTCCTCCAGCGTGCCGCCCCAGCCGGAGGAGTGGAACGCCTCGATCCAGGTGCGCCCGTGACCGAGCGCGTGCGCCATCGAGCTGTGCACCTTGGCGTCGCCCCAGTGGTCGCTGCCCGGCGCCCCGTATCCGGCGTGGGTGCCCTGGTAGTCGCCGTACACCCGCACCCCGCCCACCGGGTCGCCCTCGCGGGCCGGCGAGGGCTGGTCGAAGCCGCAGACCAGGCCGTGCCGGGCGAAGAACGCCTCCTGGGGGTCGAAGAAGGCCCGGCGGCCCAGCCGGGCGCGGTGTTCGTGGTAGTCGCGGCGCACCCGCGCGGCATGCGGGTCCTCGCCCTCCCACAGCGCCCACAGCTCGGGGACCAGGTCGTAGCCGTACACCTCGGCGAAGCTCGCCGCGAAGTCGCGGCCCCAGGTGGGCAGGGCGGGCAGCTCGTCCTGGAAGAAGCCGCCAATGGAGCGGCCGAACCACTTTCCGACGTGCCGTTCGAGCGTGCCGTGCACCCGGTCGAGCAGCGCCGCACAGGCGGCCTCGCCGAAGTAGTCGAAGCCGCTCACCCCGCTGTGCACCAGGGTGACCTCGGCCGGGCCGCCGCTCCAGCGGGCCGCGCCGCCGGTGATCGGCACCGCGACCCGCCCGGCCGCGGCGCCGCCGTCCCGGACGGGGACGGCGTACGCCGCGAGCGCGGTGTGGCCGGTCGGGGGCCGCACCACGGTCTCGCCACCCTCCACGGGTGCGCTCGTACGGTGGAGGGCGAGCCCGGCGAACTCCGGGTTGCGGGCGGTCAGCTGCCCCTGGAAGTTGGCGCCCGAGAACCCGATCTGGTCGTACATCCAGAGGCTGAACCCCAGCTCGTCGGCGTCCGCGCAGGCCCCGTCGAGCAGCCGCAGCCACTCCGCGCTCAGATACGGCGGGTCGTCCGCCAGCGAGCCGAAGGTCGGTCCGGTCGGCGCGAGGCACATCACCACGGCCTGCCGGATGCCCTGGGAGGTCAGCTCCGCCATCTGCCGCCGCAGCCGCTCCCGGGTCACCTTCGCACCGCTCCACCACCAGATCGGCAGCGGCCCGTATTCGGGTGCGGGGTCGGTGAACCGGGAGAGCAGTTCACGTGCTGCGTCCGTCACACCGCCGCCCGGCGCTCGGCCTCGATCGCGTCCAGGGACTTCCCGGCCGTGTCCGGCATGAAGAAGTACCCGATGCCGCCGCTGATGACCAGGAACGTGGTCAGCAGGGCCGCGATGGTGGTGATCCCCGAGTCGGCGAGGTGGGGCACGAAGTAGCTCCAGATGCCGAGGCAGGTGCGCGCCGTGCCGAAGGTGAAGCCCTGGGCGGTGCCGCGCAGCATGGTCGGGAAGAGCTCCTGGCTGAACGTCTTGTAGAACGCCTCACCGGCCAGCGAGGCCCCCACGCCGAACAGGAAGGTGTTCAGGAGGATCGTCGGCACGGTGAAGGGGAACCACAGGAAGAGCGCGTAGGCGATGATCTGCATCACCGCTCCGACGGCCCACAGCATCCGGCGGGTGCGGTGGTCGCGGTCGGTCAGCGGCATGAACACCAGGACCGTCGCCGCGATGCCGACGCCGAACCCGGCGCAGGACAGTGCCACGCTGGTCCCCTGGCCGCCCGCGCCCAGGTTCTTGACCATGTACGGGGTGAACAGCCCGGCGGTGCCCGCGGCCAGGTTCCAGAACAGGTAGAAGCTCCCGGTCCACAGCAGCGCCTTCAGGTGCGCCCCGCGGAACAGCTGCCGCACCCCGGCCGCCGCGGCGGCCGCACTCTCGCCCGCCTTGCCCGCCTTGCTCGCCGCGGCCTTCCACACCGCCGACTCGGTCATCCCTCTGCGCAGCGCCCAGGTGATCAGCGCGACCACGAACAGATGGAGAAAGACGATGCGGATGCCCAGCAGATCCAGCGGGGAGAGCGCGAACGCCAGCAGGAGCACGATCAACGGCCCGACGTTCCAGGCGACCTGGGTGAACCCGAGCAGCTTGCCCCGGGCCCTGGCCGGCGAGAACTCCCCCACCAGCGCCAGCGAGGTCGGCACGTCGGCGCCCACCGCCACGCCCACCACGAAGGTGCCGATGAACAGCATCGCCGGGTTGACGGCGAGCGCGATCAACAGGATCGCGGCCGCATACACCAGCAGGTCCCACTGGTAGATCCGCTTGCGGCCGAGCTTGTCGCCGAGCCGCCCGCCGATGAAGGCCCCGACCGCCGCGCCGATGGCGTTGGGGCCGATGGCCGCGAGCGCGCCGACGCCGGTGAGGCCCGAGTCGCTGAGATTGAGTTCTTCCTGGAACAGCGCCAGGCCCGCGCCCAGCGCCACGATCGACCCGGCGTCCAGGTACGAGGCCATGCCGGCCAGGACCGACCATTTCCACTGCTGACGGCTGATGGTGCCCTCGGTCTCGGCCTCGGCCGAGGATCCTTGGGTCTCTTGATGCATGGTCATCCGGTCGCTCCCGTCCTCATTGACGTGTAGAAGCGGTGTGTAGAACGTTCTCCGAATTGAAACGACTCAACCGTGGGGCTCGGGGGGTGCGGGGGTCAAGTCACGGGCAGATAACGATGCGAAATCCAAGGTCCAGCGATCATGGAGGGCGGGTTCCCTTCGACGGCGTACAGTGGCGGACGTAGACCGTTTCACAGGACATCGGAGGTTGGCACCCATGGCCCGTACGAGCGGCCGGCGCCGCGTGACGATCACGGATGTCGCACAGCACGCCGGGGTCTCGACGTCAGCCGTGTCCAAGGTGCTGCGCAACGCCTACGGCGTGAGCCCCGCCATGCACGAGCGCGTGCGCTCCGCCATGGCCGAGCTCGACTACCGCCCGCACGCCGCCGCCCGCGGCATGCGCGGCCGGACGTACACGATCGGCGTCCTGCTGGACAACATCCGCAACGCCTTCTTCGCCGACATCCTCGACGGTGTCAATACCGAGCTGCGGGGCGGCGACTACCAGGTGCTGATCGGCGCGGCCGGCTTCGACGAGGAGGACCAGACCAGACTCGCCCGGGCGCTGGTGGACCGGCAGATGGACGGGCTGATCCTCATCGGCCCCGGATTCCCCCGCACCGAGGTGCTGCGCACGGCGGCCACCGTGCCCACGGTGGTGATCGGCCACCACGACCTGGCCGAGGAGCACGACTCGGTCGTCGACGCCGACGCCCTGGGCGCGGGCCTGGTGATCGACCACCTGGTCCGGCTCGGCCACCGCCGGATCGCCCTGACCTCCACCCACGGCAACCGGGGCAGCGGCTGGTCGGGCACGCCCGAGCGGGTCCAGCGCCGCGGCTACCACGAGGCGATGCGGCGACACGGCCTCCAGGACCTGGCGCGGGTCGCCATGACCGCGTTCTCCGAGGAGGGCGGCTACCGGGCCGGGATGGAGCTGCTGTCCTCGGCGGACCGCCCGACCGCCGTCTTCGGAGGCGCGGACGTGGCCGCGATGGGGGTCTTCCGCGCCGCGCGCGAGCTGGGGCTGCGGATCCCCGAGGACTTCTCGCTGGTGGGCTACAACAACACGGCCGTCGCCGCGCTCGCGCCCGTCCGCCTCACCAGCGTCGACCAGGCGGGCGGCCTGATGGGCACGACGGCGGCGCGGCTGCTCCTGGAGCGCGTCGAGGGCCGCACGCGGTCCGTGCTGATGACGGTGTCCCCGACCCTGGTCGTCCGCGGCACCACGGGCCCCCCACCACCCACCGACGGGTAGGCGGCCTGCGGGCCGGGAGGGGGGCTCCCGGCCCGCGGGGTGGGTCAGTCCACGAACAGGAGGTCGCGCGTGGCCGCCGCGCCCGTGAGCGCGCCGGCGAAGTTGTCCTCGACCTCCGCCTTCTCCGCCGCGTTGGGGTTGGGGTTGGTGCACGGGATACCGGCCGTGGAGCCGGACATCAGGCTCGAGCAGGGGCCCGGCTTCATGTCGGGCAGCCCCAGGATGTGGCCGAACTCGTGGGACGAGATCCGCACGGTGTTGTAGCCCTCGTCGACGGCCTGCCGCCCGAAGTAGATCGTGCCGCTGCCCAGGCTGGACGTGGCGGTGCGCGGCCAGCCGTTGTCCGCGATGATGCGGATGTTCGCCCGCTGGCCCGAGGCGACCGGCTTCAGGTCCACGTTCGCCACGCTGTCGTTCCAGATCGCGGCACCCTTGGTGACGGCGTCCTTGAACTCCGCGGCCTGGGACGCGTCGTACGTCAGCACCCTCGCGGCAATGACCTGCTGCTGCGCCGACCCGGACGCGGGCGCCGCCACCGCCTGGCCGCCCGCCAGGGCGAGCACCGCCACCGCGACGGCGGGTAATGCGCGCAGAGCCTTGCTGGATCTCACGATCGGCCTCCTCGTGGGGTAAGGAACCACCTCGTTGACGCAGGCATGACGATCCCATATGCCTCACGGCCAACACTGCCCACTCACAGCCATCCCCAACCGGCCCCCGCGGTCGGCCTGCCCACGGCACGGTCCACCCGTTCGGCGCACAAAAGCACGCGCAGAAGGTTGCCTCTGGCCGAGCACCACCACCCGCAGAACGACCTGGCTCCGAGGAGGCTCCGCGGTCACGAAACCCGTTCCACCTTGATTGCCATAAATGGTCACGTATTGTGTTGCAAGTCGGCTAATCCGTGGAGGAGGTGACGGCAATGCAGGCTGCCCAGACACGGAGGTTCCGGGGAAAGAACAAAGCACCGAAGTGGACCAAGCCCGACGACGGGATCGTGTCCGTCATGGTGCTGCCCCTGGCCGTCACCGACCCCGCCGACCTTGACAGGCTGAAGAAACTGTTCGGCGCGATGTGGTCGATCAAGCGGGCCGTCCAGCGGGATGCCCGCTCCAAGATCGACGCCTACTGGACCGCCAGGCACGAGCGTGCCCGCGACGGCGCAAAGGCCGTACGGCAGCGCCTCGGCCTCACCCGCGAAGCCCTGGAACGCTGCGCGTACAAGCATCTGGAAACCGCCGGGCACCTCAAGCACCATGCTTCGAAGGCCCTGGCGATGCACATCGCGGACGAGGTGTGGAACAGCGTCTCCCGCCACCTATTCACCGACTCCACCGGACAACGCTTCGGACGGCCGAAGGTCGGTCGCTGGTACGACTTCACCCGCATCCCCGGGCGTGCCCGCTCCCACACCACCGAACGCAAGTGGGAGACGTTCCGCCTGGTCGGCACCCTCCACGGCCACACCGTTACCTACACCTCCGGCGGCTGGCACGCGCTGATGCAGCCCCGCCGGATACCGAAGCCGACCGTGCCGACCGGCACCGTGCCCACGGGCAAAGTCACGGCCTCGGGGAAGGCGGGTACGCGGAAGGCGACCTGGTGGGACCACACGGGCCCGCTCGCCGTAGTGTTCGCGGGTGGCCCCGACTCCGGCCGGGGTGACCTCGTGCTCCCCGTCCGCATCCCTCAAGGAGGGGGTCAGTGGGCCCGCGTTGAGCACTTCCTCAGCAACCCCGCCCTCTGGCACAAGGTGGACCTCGTACGCCACCGCAAGGCCAGCGCGCCGGGCGGCTGGGCATACGAGGCGCACCTGATGGTCCTCGGCCCCGGATACGCCTCCCCGGCCGTCCGGCGGATGCGCGAGCAGGCCGCTGCCCTGGGCCGGATCGTCGGGGTGGACGGCAACGTCTCCAACCTCTCCGTCGTCTCCCTCCCCGCGTCCCTGGACCCCGCCGAAGGCACCCCGGCCTCCTCCGAGATCACACCGACCGAAAAGGAGAAGGAGCGGCTGGAGAAGGAAGCGAAGAAACGGCGGGGGCGTGCGCGGGCGCTGGAGCGCTCCCGCCGGGCAACGAACACCGCGGGGTACGGCCTGTCGAAGAAACAGACCAAGCGCGCCGCCCGCCGGGCCGAGAAGGGCCTCACGCCCAGGCAGGTCACGGTCCCCGGTGGCGCCCGTGCCGCACGCTCGGACGGCATGCCGAAGCAGGCATTCCGCCACGATCAGCTGTCGGTGAACTACCGAAAGTTACGCACTCGCCAGGCCGAGGCCGCCGCGAGTGCCGCCGAGCATCGACGGCATCGCGCCCGCCAGGTCGCCCGCGACATCATCGCGGTCCACGGCCCGAACCTGGTGGTCGAGGACTGCGACATCCGCACCTGGTACCGGCTGTGGGGAAAACGTCTGTCGCAGACCACGCCGGGCATGCTCATCGCGGCTCTGGAAGTGGAGTGCAAGGCAGCCGGGGGCCGCCTCGTACGGGCCTCCACATGGTCCACCGCGCTGTCCCAGCACTGCCTTTGCGGTGAGCGCGTCAACAAATCCCTGCGTGACCGGGAACACAAGTGCGTCACCTGCGGCCTCGTCGGCAAACGGGACCTCGTATCCGCTGCGCTGGCCGCATTCGTCCGCCTCAAGGAAGTGGACGAACCGAAGACCGCGTACCTGGACACCATCATGTCCCGGCGTGCACAGATTGTTTTTACTGAAGGGCTGGAAGAGGCCCTGCGTGAGTCAACCACACCGTGCCAGAACGCTCCTCGGAGTGCTGGTCGCGTGGCAGTCCCGCGACAGCGCGGGACCTCTGCTCACCGAACCGCCGGACGGCGGCGCCGAGCGACCCCGGATGAGACACGCCTCGTGCGTGACCACGCTGGAAAGCCCGGACACCGCCCCGCGTGCAGTCCACAGCTCACATTCTGGTGAACTACGGATCAAGTCTTAGACTCGCCGGGTGCCTCTCCCCGAGAACGATCCCCTCTGGAACAGTGACGTCAGCGACCCGGCCCCCAGCGGCCCGGACACAAGAGATCCGGACCCGGGCGATACGAGCGACGCGCTGCGCGTGCTGCGCCGGGTCTTCGGCTATGACGCGTTCCGGGGCGATCAGCAAGAGATCATCGGCCATGTCGTGGCCGGGGGCGACGCCCTGGTTCTGATGCCGACCGGCGGCGGCAAGTCGCTGTGCTACCAGATCCCCGCGCTCGTCCGCCGCGGCGTCGGGGTCGTCGTCTCGCCGCTCATCGCGCTGATGCAGGACCAGGTCGACGCGCTGCGGGCGCTCGGCGTGCGGGCGGGGTTCCTCAACTCCACCCAGGACCTGGACGAGCGGCGGCTGGTCGAGGCGGAGTTTCTCGCGGGCGAGCTGGACCTGCTGTACCTCGCGCCGGAGCGGCTGCGGGTGGAGTCGACGCTCTCGCTGCTGGGCCGGGGCTCGATCTCGCTGTTCGCCATCGACGAGGCCCACTGTGTGGCCCAGTGGGGTCATGACTTCCGGCCCGACTATCTGGCGCTGTCCGAGCTGCACGAGCGCTGGCCCGAGGTACCCCGTATCGCGCTGACCGCGACGGCCACCGAGGCCACCCACGCCGAGATCGCCTCGCGGCTGAAGCTCCAGGACGCCCGCCACTTCGTGGCCAGCTTCGACCGGCCCAACATCCAGTACCGCATCGCGCCCAAGAACGACCCCAAGCGCCAGCTGCTGGAGCTGTTGCGCACCGAGCACCCGGGGGACGCGGGCATCATCTACTGCCTGTCCCGGGCCTCGGTCGAGAAGACGGCCGAGTTCCTGGTGCAGAACGGGATCGCGGCAGTGCCGTACCACGCGGGGCTCGACGCCCGGACCCGGGCCGAGAACCAGGCGCGGTTTCTGCGGGAGGACGGGCTGGTCGTGGTCGCCACGATCGCGTTCGGCATGGGCATCGACAAGCCCGATGTGCGGTTCGTCGCCCATCTGGATCTGCCCAAGTCGGTCGAGGGCTACTACCAGGAGACCGGCCGGGCCGGGCGGGACGGGCAGCCCTCCACCGCCTGGCTGGCGTACGGCCTCCAGGACGTCGTGCAGCAGCGCAAGATGATCGACGGCTCGGAGGGTGACGCGGCCCACCGGCGCCGCCTCGCCGCCCATCTCGACGCGATGCTGGCGCTGTGCGAGACGGTCGAGTGCCGCCGGGTGGGGCTGCTCGCGTACTTCGGCCAGCCGAGCACCGCGTGCGGCAACTGCGACACCTGTCTGACGCCCCCGGAGTCCTGGGACGGCACCGTCGCCGCGCAGAAGCTGCTGTCCACGGTGGTGCGGCTCAAGCGGGAGCGGAACCAGAAGTTCGGCGCCGGCCAGTTGATCGACATCCTGCTCGGCAAGAAGACCGCCAAGGTGATCCAGTTCGACCACGACGCCCTGTCCGTGTTCGGGATCGGCACGGAGCTGCGCGAGGCCGAATGGCGGGGAGCGGTGCGCCAGTTGCTCGCCCAGGGGCTGATCGCCGTGGAGGGCGACTACGGCACGCTGGTGCTCTCCGAGACCAGCGGCGAGGTGCTGGGCGGACAGCGCCAGGTGATGCTGCGGCGCGAGCCGGAGCGGGCGCCCCGGGCCGCGAAGGCGTCCTCGTCCGGCAAGTCCGGCCGCGCCGCCGCCGCTCCGGCCGATCTGGCGCCGGAGGCGGTGCCGGTGTTCGAGCGGCTGCGGGCATGGCGCGCGGCCACCGCCAAGGAGCAGGGCGTCCCGGCGTATGTGATCTTCCATGACGCCACGCTGCGCCAGATCGCGACGCTGTCGCCCGGCACCCTGGCGGAGCTCGGCACGGTCAGCGGTGTCGGCGAGAACAAGCTGGCCAAGTACGGGCAGTCGATCCTGGACACGCTCGCGCTCACGGAGGAGTGACGCGGGTGAGGGGCGGGTCCGGCCGGACCCGCCCCTCACCCGGTTTCCGCGCTACAGCGTCTGTTGCAGCCGGTCAGCCATCAGCGTGATGAAGCGCCCCGGGTCGCTCAGCTCGCCGCCCTCGGCGAGCAGCGCCATGCCGTGGATCAGCTCGGCCGTCTCCGCAAGACCGTCCCCCTCCGCGTTCGCGCCGTGGGCCTCGCGCAGGCCGGTCACCAGCGGGTGCGTGGGGTTGAGCTCGAGGATGCGCTTGATCTGGGGCATGTCCTGGCCCATGGCGCGGAACATGTTCTCCAGCGCCGGGGTGACATCGTGGGTGTCACCGACGATGCAGGCGGGCGAGGTGGTCAGCCGGGAGGACAGCCGCACCTCCTTGACCTGCTCGCTCAGGGTCTTCGTCAACCAGGACAGCAGCTCGGCGAAGTCCTTCTGCCGCTGCTCGCGCTCGGCCTCGCCCTCCTTCTTCTCCTCCTCGGTGTCGAGGTCGACCTCGCCCTTGGCGATCGACTGGAACTGCTTGCCGTCGAACTCCGGCACGGACCCGATCCACATCTCGTCGATCGGATCGGTGAGCAGCAGCACCTCGTAGCCCTTGGCCCGGAAGGCCTCCATGTGGGGCGAGCTCTCGATGATCGAGCGCGACTCGCCCGTCACGTAGTAGATGTGCTGCTGGCCCTCCTTCATGCGGTCCAGGTACTGCCGCAGGGTGGTGGGCTGCTCCGCGTCGTGGGTCGAGGCGAAGGAGGAGATCTCCAGGATCGCGTCGCGGTTGTCGAAGTCGTCGAGGAGGCCCTCCTTGACGGCGCGGCCGAACTCCCGCCAGAACGTGGCGTAGCCCTCGGCGTTGGCCGACATCATGTCCTTGACCGTCGACAGCACCTTCTTGACCAGGCGCCGGCGCATCAGCTGGATCTGGCGGTCCTGCTGGAGGGTCTCGCGGGACACGTTCAGCGACAGGTCCTGCGCGTCGACGACGCCCTTGACGAAGCGCAGATACTCCGGCATGAGCTCTTCGCAGTCGTCCATGATGAACACGCGCTTGACGTAGAGCTGCACACCGCGCTTGCGCTCCCGCATGAACAGGTCCAGCGGCGCCTGGGACGGGATGAACAGCAGCGCCTGGTACTCGAAGGTCCCCTCCGCCTGCATACGGATGGTCTCGAGCGGGTTGTTCCAGTCGTGGCTGATGTGCTTGTAGAACTCGTGGTACTCGTCGTCGGAGACCTCGTCCCTGGAGCGCGCCCACAGCGCCTTCATCGAGTTGAGCGTCTCGAGCTCGACGGCGGACTCGGCCTCTTCGTCCTTGTCCGAGGCGGCGTCCGAGGCGGTGTCCGCGGCCGTGGACTCGGTGGCCATGCGGATGGGCCAGGTGATGAAGTCGGAGTATCGCTTGACGATCTCCTTGATCTTCCGCGGGGAGGTGTAGTCGTAGAGGTGGTCCTCGGTGTCCTCCGGCTTCAGCCGCAGAATCACGGAGGTGCCCTGGGGCGCCTCGTCGACCGCCTCGATCGTGTAAGTGCCCTCGCCCGTGGAGTCCCAGCGGGTGCCCTGGCTCTCCGTCGCGTGCCGCGTCACCAGCGTGACCTGGTCGGCCACCATGAAGCCGGAGTAGAAGCCGACGCCGAACTGCCCGATGAGATCGTCCGGGGCCGCGGCGTCCTTCGCCCCCTCCTTCGACTCCTTCAGTTCGCGCAGGAACTCGGCGGTGCCGGACTTGGCTATGGTCCCGATGAGCTGGACCACGTCGTCATGCGACATGCCGATGCCGTTGTCGCGCACGGTCAGCGTGCGGTGCTCGTTGTCCACCTCGATCTCGATGTGCAGATCGGAGGTGTCCGCCCGCAACTCCTCGCCTCGGAGCGCTTCCAGCCGCAGTTTGTCCAACGCGTCGGACGCGTTGGAGATGAGCTCCCGGAGGAAGACGTCCTTGTTGGAGTAGATGGAGTGGATCATCAACTGCAAGAGCTGGCGCGCCTCGACCTGAAACTCGAACGTCTCGGCCTGTGTGTTCACATGCTTCCCTTCACGAGCGAGTACCTGACGCCAGCTTAGAGGCGGCCGCCGCCCTCGGAGGGGCGGAACCGGGCAGGACTAGGGGGGTACGAACTGGCATGCTGACGCCCGGCCCGGCGGCCACGGCGTCGGTGCGGCCTGTTGGGCCCTTGCCAGGGGATACGGCACGATGATTTTCTTCGCACGGCATGAGCCGCCTCGGCGCGATCAAGGGACATCGTCGGTCCGAGACATGCCCCGTCCGTGCGTCCTGGCATCCAAGAGGGAGCTGCCTGCCCATGGCCCTGTTCGACCTTCCGCTCGATCAACTGCGCGACTACCGGCCGCTGATCGCCGAACCCGAGGACTTCGACGGGTTCTGGGAGAAGACCCTCGCCGAGGCCCGCGAACACGAGCTCAACGCCACGTTCACGCCGGTCCGCACGGCGCTCACCGGTATGGAGGTGTACGACGTCACCTTCGCGGGGTTCGGCGGCCACCCGGTCAAGGGCTGGTTCCTGCACCCGGCCGGGGCCCGGGAGCCACTGCCGGTCGTGGTCGAGTACATCGGCTACGGCGGCGGCCGCGGGCTGCCGCACACCCATCTGGTGTGGCCGGCCGCGGGCTTCGCCCATCTCGTGATGGACACCCGTGGCCAGGGCAGCGGCTGGACCAACGGTGACACCCCGGACCCGGTCGGCTCGGCGCCCGCGTACCCGGGGTTCATGACCCGGGGCATCGAGAACCCCGAGGACTACTACTACCGGCGGGTCTTCACCGACGCCGTGCGCGCGGTGGAGGCGGCCCGCTCCCACCCGCTGACCGACCCCGCCCGCACCGCGGTCGTCGGCGCCAGCCAGGGCGGGGGCATCGCGCTGGCCGTGGGCGGCCTGGTGCCCGACCTGGCCGCGATCGCCCCCGACGTGCCCTTCCTGTGCCACTTCCCGCGGGCGGCGACGCTGACCGACCGCGATCCGTACCGTGAGATCGGCAACTACCTCAAGACCCACCGCGGCAAGGACGAGCGGATCTTCCGCACGCTCTCCTATTTCGACGGGGTCCACTTCGCCGCCCGGGGGCGGGCGCCGGCGCTCTTCTCGACCGCGCTGGAGGACCAGACCTGCCCGCCGTCAACCGTGTTCGCCGCGTACAACACCTACGCGGGCGAGGACAAGCGCATCGAGGTGTACTCGTTCAACGGCCACGAGGGCGGCGGCCCCGTCCACCAGGAGATCCAGCTGGACTGGCTGCCGCCGAAGCTGCGGTAGTCCCCGAGCGCCCCAAGGGCGGACGGCCGGGTCCGGAGATGGTTGAGAGCCTTCGGGGAGGCTCCCTCCGGACCGGCCGTCCGTCCTTCGTTCCCCCCACCTTGTGGGGATAAATCCTGGCTGGTGGCCGGCGGCGGGGGCAGGGCCGTCCGACCCCGGAACCAGGGCCGTCCGGCCCTGGACGAATGATCGGTTCAGCGGCCGAGCTGCGCCCCGCCGTTGATGTGGAGCACCTGGCCGGTGACATAGGCCGCCTCCGGGGAGGCCAGATAGCGGATGGCGGCCGCGACCTCGGCGGGGTGGCCGGGCTGCCCGGTGAGCGTCTGCCCGATCTGCTGCGCGATGAACTCGGGAGTGCCCCGCTCGCCGAAGAACTCGGTGTCCTGGACATAGCCGGGGGCCACCGCGTTGACCGTGACGCCCTCCGCGCCGAGCCGCTTGGCCAGGTCGTAGGTGTAGACGTGCAGATGCGCCTTGGTGCCGCCGTACGAGCCGGGGCCGCGCAGCGACGCCACGGAGGACAGGTGCACGATCCGGCCGCCGGGCCGGGTGAGGTGCGGCAGCAGGCCCTCGGTCAGCAGCACCGCGGTCAGCACATTGGCCGTGAAGTTCCGCTGGAACTGGTCGGCTATGCCTTCGAGGGTGCCGTCGTTGCCGGGCGCGACATTGCCGCCCGCGTTGGTGACCACCACGTCGACCGGGCCGTCCGCGGCGATGAACTCGACGGCGCGCCGGGTCTGCCCGGGGTCGCTGAGGTCGGTGCTGGTCCAGGTGACCAGGTCGGCCCCGTGCGCGGCGTTGACCTTGTCCGCCGCGGCGCGCAGCACCTCGGCGCGGCGCCCGAGGATGACCACCCGGTCCCCGTCGGCGGCGAAGGCCTCGGCGGTCGCGAGCCCGATGCCCGTGCCGCCGCCCGACACCACGATCCGTCGTCCCATCCCGGCCTCCCCGTGCAACTTATTGAACCTTGGCCATATCCGTGAACAGACGCTAGGGAGTAAGCGCTTTCCCGTCAAGGGGCCCACCGGCCCTCGGGGCCTGAACGGGCCGTCGGCGAGCTCCTCGCTCCGGACCGCCGTTCGGCCGTATCCGTGTTTGGCCGCCGGGCCGCCGGGATACGGCAGCGTGTGGCTCCGTACCTCGCCCCGCCCCGCCCCGGAGGCTCCAGGTGTTCGCTGTCCCGCTCGCTCATGCCGCCACCGAGGGCGATCTCAGCGGGGCCCGGGCACAGATGGGGTTCTCGCTGGCCTGGCACATCGTGGTGGCCTGTCTGGGGGTGGGGCTGCCGCTGCTCACCCTGATCGCCGAATGGCGGGGGTGGCGCACCGGGGATCCGGCCCTGCGGATCCTGGCCCGGCGATGGGCGCGGGCCATGGGGGTGCTGTTCGCGGTCGGCGCGGTGTCCGGCACGATCCTCAGCTTTGAGCTCGGGCTGCTGTGGCCGGGGCTGATGGGGACGTACGGGCAGGTGATCGGGTTGCCGTTCGCACTGGAGGGGATCGCGTTCTTCATCGAGGCGATCTTCGTGGGCCTCTATCTCTACGCGTGGGACCGGCTGTCGCCCGGCAAACACCTGCTCACCGGGGTGCCGATCGTCGTCGCCGGGGTGGCCTCGGCGTTCTTCGTGGTGTGTGCCAACGCCTGGATGAACCAGCCGCGTGGCTTCGAACTGTCCCGCGACGGGCGCGTGGTGTCCGTCGACCCCTGGGCCGCGATGATCAACCCGGCCGCGCCGCCGCAGACCACGCATATGATCCTGGCCGCGCTGATGGTGGCCGCGTTTCTGACCGCGAGTGTGTACGCGGTGGCGCTGCTGCGCGGCCGCCGGGACCGGTACCACCGGGCCGGGTTCTTCATCCCGTTCACGGTCGGGGCGGTCGTCACCCCCTTCCAACTGGTCGTCGGGGACTGGGCGGCCCGTTTCGTGGCCGAGTTCCAGCCGGTCAAGCTCGCCGCCATCGAGGGCGTCTACCGCACCGGCGACCATGCGCCGCTGACGATCCTCGGCATCAGCAACGGCCACAGCGGGCTCAAGTACGGCCTGGAGATCCCGAGCGGTCTGTCGCTGCTGATCGGATACAGCCCCAACACCGTGGTGCGCGGCCTGTCGGAGGTGCCCCGGTCCCAGTGGCCCGCCGTGACCGGGGTCCACCTGGCCTTCGACCTGATGGTGGGGGCGGGGATGTTCCTGCTGTTCATGGGCGTATGGCTGGTGCTCGCCCGGTGGTGGCGGCGGCGCTCCGGCACCGACGACATCCTGAGCGTGCCCGGCACCCGGCCCTTCCTGCTCCTCGCGGTCCTGACCGGACCGGCCGCCGTGGTGGCCCTGGAGTGCGGATGGGTGGTCACCGAGCTGGGCCGTCAGCCCTGGGTCGTGCAGGGGATCATGACGGTCCGGGACGCGGTGAACCCGGCGCCCGGGCTGCTGAACGGGCTGTGGCTGGTGCTGCTGGTCTATTTCGGCATGACGGTGGCCACCGTGTACGTGCTGCGCCGGCTGGCCCGGGACCGGCCGGTGCCGATCGCCCCGCAGGACAGCGACGTGCCCCGGTACCCGGTGACATGAGCGGTGACATGAGAGGGGCCGGCCGGTGCTCGCGAATCTGACGCTCGCGGTGATGTGGATCGGGCTGACCTGCTACGCCCTGTTCGGCGGCGCCGACTTCGGGGCCGGGCTGTGGGACCTGCTGGCGGGCCGCAGCGGGCCCGGCGCACCGCGGCGGGCCCTCATCGAGCACACCATCGGGCCGGTGTGGGAGGCCAACCACGTCTGGCTGATCTTCGTGGTGGTGCTGCTGTGGGCGGGCTTCTCGCCGGTCTTCGCGGCCGTGATGTCCACGCTCTACATCCCGCTCACGCTGACCGCGCTCGGCATCATCGCGCGCGGCGCGGCCTTCGCCTTCCGCAAGGCCAGCACCGAGCTGTGGCAGAAACGGCTGTTCGGGGCCTGCTTCGCGCTGTCGTCCGTGCTCACCCCCTTCTTCCTGGGCACCGTCGCCGGCGGTGTCGCCTCGGGCCGTATCCCACCGGGGCTGGCGGCCGGGAACCTGATCACCAGTTGGCTGAACCCCACCTCCCTGCTGGGCGGGGTGCTGGCGGTGCTGACCTGCGCGCATCTCGCCGCCGTCTATCTGTGCGCGGAGACCGCCCGCCTGGGACGCCCGGAGCTGGGGGCGTGGTTCCGGACCCGGGCGCTGGTCAGCGGGCTGGCCGCCGGAGCGGTGGCGCTGGCCGGGATCGCGATCCTGCACGCCGACGCCCCGCACCTGTTCCATGGGCTCACCCATCGCGCCCTGGCGCTGGTGCTGCTCAGCGCCTGTGCCGGGGTGGCCGCCCTGGCGCTGCTGCGGGGCAACCCCGGCCTGGCCCGGCCGCTGGCGGCGCTGGCGGTGGCGGCGATCCTCTGGGCGTGGGGCGTGGCCCAGTACCCGGCCATGCTCGTCCCCGGTGTCACCGTCGGCGATGCCGCGTCCACCCACGCCGTGCTCGCCGCCTGCCTGCTCAGCCTGGCGGTCAGCTCGCTGGTCCTGGTGCCGTCCCTGTGGTGGCTCTACTCGGTGTTCCAGCACGAGCCGGACGCGGAGCCGTCGCCGGGCGACGCCGCCCGCTAGGCCCGGACAGGGCCTCGGGGTGTGCGGCTGATCCCAGCGCCCATTTAGGTCGATGTTTATGGCGGTCCGCGCGATACCGGACCGCATATCGGGCACTCGGGGCTCTGGAGCGAAATGATTGCAGGAGGCGATCATGACGGAACCGACCCATGCGACTATGGAGTCGCATCCCGACATCCTGGAGATGCGGGAACGCCACACCTGGGCCGAGCGGGCGGCGAGCACTCCCGGGGCCCAGGCCGTCGAAGCGATATCCCTGATCACCGGCCTCTACCTTGCCGCATCCGCCTGGATCGTGGGCTTCAACGGCATGATGACCCTGGCCGTGACCAACCTGATCGTCGGAGTCGCTTACGCGGTGCTGATGGGCGGCTTCGGCCATGCCTATGAGCGCACCCACGGCATGGCATGGGCCGCCGCGCTGCTGGGCGTGTGGACCATCATCGCGCCGTGGGTGGTCTCGGGAGCCGTGGCCACCATGCGCACCATCATCAGCAACGTCGTCGTCGGCGCTGTCGCTCTGGTGCTGGCGCTCGCCGCCAGCTCGCTCGCGCAGAAGAAGGCTGCCCCGGGCAGCCAGGGCGGCCGGGGCACGACCGCTCGTGCGGGGCGCTGACGGCCCGGAACAAGAGCGGAGGCGTGCCATGACCGAGCCCTACCGCTCCACCCCGTCCCAAGCGGAAGGCGAGCGAGAGAACGAGGTGCCTGCCGAAGCCATGCATCCCGACGTACCGGTCACGACCCCCTCGCAGGCGGAGGGGGAGCGGGAAGTGGAAGAGGAAGAGGAGGAGACGGAGGAGGAGACGAAGGAATAGCGACATCACCAGGGCTCGGAGGCCCGCGGCCCCGACCGGGGTCCGAGCCGGGAGCCGGGCCGGTGACGGCGATCACTGGCCCTCCTCGATCCTCGATCACGGGAGGACCCGCCGTGAAGTTCGGTATCTCGACCTTCGTCACCGACCAGGGAATCAGCCCGGCCGCGCTGGGGCGGGCCCTCGACGAGCGGGCGTTCGACTCGCTCTTCATCGCCGAGCACACCCATATCCCGGTGGAGCGGCGCTCCCCCTACCCGGGCGGCGGCGAGCTGCCGGAGATCTACTACCGCACGCTCGATCCGTTCGTCGTGCTGAGCACCGCGGCCGCGGTCACCGAGCGGCTGCTGCTGGGGACCGGCGTCGCCTTGGTGGCACAGCGGGACCCGATCATCACGGCGAAGGAGGTGGCCTCGCTGGACCTGGTCTCCGGCGGGCGGGCCGTCTTCGGGGTCGGCGTCGGCTGGAACCGCGAGGAGATGGAGAACCACGGTACGGACCCGACCACGCGCGGCCGTCTGGTGAATGAGCGGCTGCGCGCGATGCGGGAGCTCTGGACCAAGGAAAAGGCCGAATTCCACGGCGAATTCGTGAACTTCGACCCGGTGTACCTGTGGCCCAAGCCGGTGCGGCGCCCGTACCCGCCGATCTATGTGGGCGGCGGTGAGAGCGCCTTCCCCCGGATCGCCGCGCTCGGGGACGCCTGGCTTGCCAACAGCGTTCCCCCGGAGCAACTGGGCCCGCAGATCGAGCGGCTGCGCGAGGTGGCCGGCCGGGATGTGCCGGTGACGGTGTACGGGGTGCCGGACACCCCCGAGGTGATCGACGGGTATGCGCGGGTCGGGGTGGAGCGGGTCCTGTTCTATCTGACGACCGCGCCGGAGCCGGAAACGCTCCGCGATCTCGACACGATGGCCCAGGTCGCCGCCCGGTTCCGGTGAGCGGCCGGCGGCCGCGCGATGCCCACGATGACGAGCGCCCGGGCGCGGGGGCGCTTCGCGCTGGCCAGGGTCGCCCGGCTGGCGACCGTCGGCGACGGGGGGCGGCCCCATCTGGTGCCGGTGGTGTTCGCGCTGACCGGGGACACGGTGGCGACGGCGGTCGACCACAAACCGAAGCGGTCGGCGCGGCTCAGGCGTCTGGACAACATCCGGGCCAACCCCGCCGTATGCCTCCTGGTGGACGCCTACGACGAGGACTGGGACCTCCTGTGGTGGGCGCGGGCCGACGGCACGGCCCGTGTTCTGCCGCCCGCCGACGGGTCGGCCGCCTCCGCCGGGTACGTCGGGCTGCTCGCCGCCAAATACGCGGCGCAGTACGCGGACCGGCCGCCGCGGGGGCCGGTCGTGGAGATCGCGGTCGACCGGTGGAGCGGCTGGCAGGCCACCGAGGGCGACAGCACGTGAGCCTGCCCGGGGCCACCGCGCCATGAGGCGAAGAGACGCATACGGGGAGAGGATGGTGGTGTCGGGTACGGCCTTCTGTTCCATCAAGGAGGTGGACGGCCATGAGTTTCTCCTCCGACGACGCACACGGCGCCGAACAGCGGCGCGAGCAACCCTATGGCGCCGAACAGCAAGGTGCCGAACAACGGGGTACGGAGCCTTATGGCGCCGAACGGCGAGGCGAGCGGCCCCCTGAGGCCGAGGCCCCGCTCCCCGGTCTCCTGAGCACGTTGTCCAACGCCGCCTGGCAGGTCCTGGTGACCACGGGCCTCGTGGCGGTCGCACTGGGCGTCATGGTGCTGGTCTGGCCAGGGGAGACCCTGGCGGTACTCGGTGCCCTCTTCGGCGCCTATCTGGTGGTCACCGGGGTCTTCCAGCTGGCGGGGGCCTTCGGCGCACATGTGCCGGGGCATCTGCGGGTGCTGAGCGTCATCAGCGGCGCGCTCGCCGTGCTGCTCGGTCTGCTCTGCTTCCGCGGACCGGCACAGTCGATCCTGCTGCTGGCCCTGTGGATCGGGTTCTCGTGGCTGCTGCGGGGCGTCATGATGACCGCCGCGGCCATCTCCCACGAGGGGATGCCGGCCCGCGGCTGGCAGATCTTCCTCGGTGTCATCAGCATGCTGGGCGGCATCATCCTGATCGTCGCGCCCTTCGGCTCCATCACGGCGCTCGCCGTGGTGGCCGGCATCTGGCTGCTGGCGCTGGGCGTGCTCGAGGTCTTCCACGGCGTCCAGCTGCGTGTCGAGCTGGGCCACCACGCCCCGGGCAGGGCGGAACACCGCCCGCACTTCCCGGGCTTCCGGCCGCACCCCCAGCCGTAGCCTCGTAGCCGTGGCCCGTAGCCGTGGCCCGTGGCGGTGACCCCGTTCATGGCTCTCCCCGCGCCCCTCCCCCGCTGTTAGCCTCTGGTCCGGCAACCGGTTGTCACCCGGTTGCCCGACTCGGGGGCAGGCGAGCGAGGGGTGGGCCATGGTGCGGAAGGGCGGCGGGGACCTCGGGGGGCGTCGCAGCACGATCCGGGATGTCGCGGCCCGCGCGGGGGTGTCCGCGTCCACGGTGTCGCGGGTGCTCGGCGGCGTGTATCCGGTGAGCACGCGGACGCGTGCCCGGGTGCAGCGCGCCGTGCGCGAGCTGGACTATGTCGCCGACGCCCACGCCAAAGCGGTGGCGGGCGCCGGCACCCCGACGCTCGCTTTCGTCCTGGACGACATCACCGGGCCGTCGTTCGCGCACATGGCGCACGGGGTGGAGCGCGAGGCGGCCAGGCTCGGCCACCTGTGCCTGGTGTGCAGCACCGACGGGGACACCGCCCACGAGCTGGAGTTCATCGAGATGATGCGGGCCCAGCGCGCCGCCGCCGTGATCCTGGTGGGCGGCGCCGTGGACAGCCCCGAGTACCGCCGGCGCATGGCCCGCGTCGCCGATTCACTGGCCTCGGCCGGGTCGCGGCTGGTGCTGTGCGGGCGGCCGCCGCTGGCCCCCGGCACCCCGGTGACGGTCATCGAGTACGACAACGAGAACGGGGCCTTCGCGCTGTGCGCCCATGTTCTCGCCCAGGGCCACCGGCGGGTCCTCTTCCTCGGGGGCAGCCCGGAGAACACGGCGGCCCAGGGCCGCGAGCGCGGCTATCTGGCCGCGCACCGCGCCCGCGGCATCGAACCGGACCCGGCGCTGCGCCTGTCCGGCGACTTCACCCGTGACTCGGGCCACCGCCTGCTGCGCCGGGCCCTGGACCAGGGGCTCGCGTTCACCGCCGTGATGGCCGCCACGGACATGGTCGCGGCGGGGGCGCTCACCGCCCTGCACGAGGCGGGGCTGAGCGTGCCCGGCGATGTGTCGCTCGCCGGGTACGACGACATCCCGCTCGCGCGCGATCTGCACCCGCCGCTGACCACGGTCCATGTGCCCTACGAGCAACTGGGCCGCCTCGCCGTCCGTACGAGCCTGGGCAGAACACCGGACGCCCCGGACGAACACCTGCTCCTGGGCACCCATGTGGTGATCCGCGACTCGGTGGCCCCGCCCGCCGGGGCACCGCTGTGACCGGCGCGGCAACCGGTTTCCCTCACGGATGGCGCGCTCAGCGCGCCACGGTCCCGATGGCGGAGCTGGGCCCGGAGCGGGACTTCACGATCGACGGCACCTGGGAGGCGGGGTCCAGGGTGTAGTTGTAGTACGTCTTCGGGTCGAAGGCCGTGCCGCCGCTCTCGTTGCGGCCGGTGGTGCCCGCGAAGATGCTGCCCCGCTGCACCAGGGAGGCCGTGGCGTCCTTGATGACCGGGTTCTTCATGCCCTCGAAGTAGCTGTTCTCCAGCACCATCTTGGTGTTGCCGCGCGCGTAGTTGCCGTAGGAGGAGTTGATGCTCGTCCCCGGGTCGTCCTGGAGATAGTTGTTGTACAGGTGCGCGTGCGCGACGTTGTCAGTGGACGGATTGCGCTGCTCGGTCTCGTGGAACCAGTTGTGGTGGATCGTGATGTCGGCGGTCGTGTTCTCCGTCCAGCCGATGCCGAAGGCCTTGTTGTGCTGCTGGAGCCGGTTCCAGGACACCGTGAGGTAGGTGGTGTCCTTGCGGCTGTCGATCAGGCCGTCGGCCATGTGCCGCAGATCGTTGTGATCGATCCACACATGGTGGGCGCCGTCCATCTGGATGCCGTCCCAGTCGTGGTCCTTGTCGTTCCAGGTGCCTTCGTAGGAGTCGCGGATCGTCAGATTGCGGATGATCACGTTGTGCACGCCCTGGCCGAGGAAGAAGCCGCCGCCGACGATCTGACCCGCGGTCCCCGAGCCCACGATCGTCTTGTCCGAGGCGACCTTGATCTCCTTGCCCTTCGGGTCCATGGTGATCGCCCCGGCCACCACGATGATGTACGGGTCGGCGGATGTCGCGTACTTCTCCAGATCGGCGAGCGTCCGCACGGTCACGGTCGCCCCGCCCCGGCCGCCGTACGTCCCGTTCTGCCCCAGCGCGTTGACCGAGGCGAAGCCGTCGGCGGCGTCATCGGCCCACGCCGCCGCGTCCATCGTCACCGCCGTCCCCGCTCCGGCCCGGTCCGGCGCGAAGGCGCCGCCGTCGGTGAGACCCACCGTGGCGCCCAGGGACAGGGCCACTCCGGCCGTCAGGCCGAGCCTGCCCCAGCCCCTGCCCTGCCGCGTCTTGTGCCGCTCGGCTTCCATGGCCACCTCTTCCACAGCTCGGGGGATGTCGTCCATGCCCCTGTCGCCGCCGCGGGCCGGGAGGTTGCCCCATCGCGTCATCGGGTCGGATCGGCTCCTCGGCAAACGATCGCGAAAAATGCTTGCCGCCTGCGGCTACGCCGCGACGGGCGGCTGCCATTCGATCATCAGAATCGTGGCGTCGTCGCTGAGTTCGTTCTTCCGCTGGTCGAGGATGGCGTGGATGAGCAGGCGGAGCACTTCGGAGGCGGTGTGCCCGGCGGCCGTCGAGCGGATGATGTAGTCGGTGAAGCGCTCCAGGCCGAACTGCTCGCCTCCCTCGTCGCGCGCCTCGACGACCCCGTCGGTGTAGAGCAGGATCCGGTCCCCGGGTTCGAGCGCCGTCTCGTACACCTGCCGGCTGTCGCCTGCCAGGCTGGCGGGCAGGCCGAGGGGCGGTTCGGGGGGCCGCGCCAGCGCCTTCTGGTGGAGCCGGTGGCGGCGGATGAGCAGCGGCGCGGGGTGGCCGCAGTTGCACCAGCGCAGCACGCCGGTGGGCATGTGCAGCTGGGTGAAGATACCGGTGCAGAACTGGTCGGGCAGCCACCGTGACAGCGCCTGGTCCACCTCCGTGACCAGCTGCGCCAGCTCCGCGCCGGTGCGCCGGGCATTGCGGCAGCCGGCCATGGCCACGGAGGTGGTGAGGCCGGACGCCAGGTCGTGGCCCATGGCGTCGAGGATCGTGGCGTGCAGGACGTCCTCGGTGAACGAGTGGTCGAAGGCGTCGCCGCCCAGCTCGTACGCGGGCTCCACGACCGCGGTCGACACCACCCGGCCGGTGCCGATCGAGCGCGGCGGCAGAAACGCCCGCAGCATCTCCGTGTGCAGCTGCATGGGCTGGGTGCGGGTGCGCTGCGCGATGGTGTCGATGTAGGTGCGCTTGGAGGTGACGATCAGGGTGAGGACCGAGGCCAGCGCCCGGCAGCGCCACAGCCTGTGCCCGTCCAGGGTCTTCATCGAGAAGCGCACGAGGCCCAGCCGCTCCGCCGCGTTGATCAGGGGCAGCCATACGACCAGACCGCCCGCGCCGTCCTCGGCCACCCGCAGGGAGTCCGTGCGGTAGGACCAGCCGGCCAGGGTGCCGTCGACCTCCAGCTCCTCTTCGCCCTCGGTCAGCGGCAGCAGTCGCCTTTGCTGGAGATCGATGAGGAACACGACGACCCGGCCCAGGCCCATGGCCGTCACATAGCGGTCCAGGACCTCGGGGAGCTCCGCGGGGGAAGCCTCCTGGGAGGTCCTGACCAGCTCTTCCAGCAGGGCTTCCGCGGTTCCGGCCGATACCGACGCCTCCGCGCCCACCATAGGGTCAACTGTACGGAATCCCGCTCAGGCGGGCAGGCGGGGCACGCTGTCGACGAGGCGGCGGGTGTACGGATGTGCGGGGGCGCCCAGCACCTGGGCGGTGTCGCCCTGCTCCACGACGCGGCCGCGCTCCAGGACCGCGGTCCGCTCGCACAGGGAGGCGACCACCGACAGGTCGTGGGAGACCATGACGATGGTCAGCCCGCGCTCCTGCTGCAACTCGGCGAGCAGATCGACGACCTTGACCCGGGTCGTGACGTCGAGCGCGCTGACGGGTTCGTCGGCGAGCAGCACCCGCGGGTCGCACACCGTGGCGCGGGCGATCGCGATGCGCTGCCGCTGCCCGCCGGAGAACTCGTGCGGATAGCGCTCCGCGGCGTCGGCGGGCAGCCCGACCCGCTCCAGGGCCTCGGCCACCTTGGGCGCCGCCGTACGCCTGGTGTCGATGCCCAGGGAGCGCAGCGGCTCGGCCACGGTGGCACCCACCCGGCGGCGCGGGTCGAGCGAGGAGTACGGGTCCTGGAAGACGCACTGCACGCTGCGCCGGAACCGGCGCATCTGCCCGGCGTCGCGCAGTCTCAGCGCCTCGCCGTCGAAGGCCACGGTGCCGGCGGTGGGCCGGGCGAGCCCGAGCAGCAGGCGCAGCAGGGTCGTCTTGCCCGCGCCCGACTCGCCGACCAGGGCGAGGCTGTGTCCGGCCCGGACGGCGAGGGACACGTCCTGGACGACGGGGGCGGTGCCGCCCCGGTAGCGCAGCGCGACGTCGCTCAGCTCCAGTACGGGGGTCATGGCGCGCTCCTCGGGTCCAGGGCGGACTCCAGCCGGCGCGCGCTGGCCACCAGGGACTTGGTGTACTCCTCGCGCGGCGCCCGGACGATCTCGTCGACGGTGCCCTCCTCCACGGCACGGCCGTCCTTCATGACCAGGGCCCGGTCGGTGACCTTGGCGACGACCGCGAGGTCATGGCTGACGAACAGGACCGCCATCTCGCGCATCCGCACCAGGGTGTCGATCAGGGCGAGCATCTCGGCCTGCACGGACACGTCCAGCGCGGTGGTCGGCTCGTCCGCGATGAGCAGCTTCGGCTCGCAGGCCAGCGCCACGCGCTGGCGCTGGCCGCCGGAGATCTCGTGCGGGAAGGCGCGGGCGATGCGGCCGGGCTCGGGGAGCCGTACCCGCTCCAGCGCCTCGGTGACGGCCCGGTCCAGCGCGCGGCCGGTCAGCCCACGCGTCCTGCGGAGGGGCCCGGCGATCTGCCGGCCCACCCGCATCAGCGGGTCGAGCGCGGTGAGCGGCTCCTGGAAGACGATGGCGGCGTCCCGGCCGCGCACGCCGGTGAGCCGCTTCTCGCTGGCGCCCACGATCTGGGTGCCGCCCAGTTCGACGCTGCCGGTGGCGGTCATGCCCTCGGGCAGCAGTCCGAGCACGGCGAGGGTGGTCAGCGACTTGCCGGAGCCCGACTCGCCGATGACGCCGAGCCGCTCGCCGGGGGCGATGGACAGCGAGAGGTCGTCCACCAGTGTGCGCCCGTCCGCCGTACGGACGGTGAGGCCGCGCACGTCGAGGAGGGGGGTCATGCGCGCCTCCGCCGGGTCGCCGGGTCGAGGGTGTCGCGCAGGCCGTCGGCGATGAGGTTCACGCCGATGACGAGCAGCACGAGCAGGATGCCGGGGGCGAGCGCGCCCGCCGGGGCGGTGGTGAAGGTGGCCTGCGCCTCCTGGAGCATGCGGCCCCACGAGGCGTTGGGCGGCGGCGCGCCCAGGCCGAGGTAGGACAGGCCGGCCTCGGCCAGGACGGCGAGGCCGAACTGGAGCGCCAGGTTGACCACGAGGGTGGGCCAGATGTTGGGCAGGACGTGTCCGGCCACGACGCGGGGCCAGGAGCTGCCCGAGGTGCGGGCGGCCGTGATGTAGTCCTGCGCCAGCACCCGCTTGACCAGGATGCGCACCAGACGGGCCACCACCGCGCTCTGCGCGAGGCCGATCGCCAGCACGGCCGATCCGAGGGTGGCCGAGCGGGCGGCGACGATCAGCATGGCGAGCAGCAGCGTCGGGAAGGCGATCAGGATGTCGAGGAACGCGGAGAGCGTGTCGTCGAGCCAGCCCTGCGCGAACGCGGTCAGCACGCCCAGGGTGACCCCGATCGCGGCCGCGATCAGGACGGAGCCGAGGTCCGCCTCGACGGCGATCCGGGAGCCGGTCATCACCTGGGTGAACAGGTCGCGGCCGAGCTTGTCGGTGCCGAGGAGATGGTCCGCGGAGGGTCCGGTGAGCCGTCCGCCGGAGGTGTCGTCGGTGGCGTACGGGAGCCAGACCAGGGAGACGAGGGCGAGCAGGACGATCAGACCGGCCAGGGCGCAGCCGGCGAGCAGCGTGTACGACCGCTTGGCCCGGGGGGCCGTCGGAAGCTCGGTCATCGGGCGCCTCCCGAGAGCCTGTCCCGCAGCCGCGGGTCGATGATCCGCTGCACGAGGTCGGCCGCGAAGCCGATCAGCAGCACCGCGAGCGTGGAGACGAACAGCACGCCCTGGATGACCGGGTAGTCGTGCTGGGCGATGCCGGTGGCGAGCATCGAGCCCAGGCCGGGCAGCGCGAAGACCGACTCCACGACGACCGCGCCGAGCAGCGTGGAGGCCAGCTCGATGCCGAGGATGGAGATCACCGGCACGGAGGCGTTGCGCAGCCCGTGCCGCCACATGGCCCACCCGAACGACGCGCCCAGGGCCCGTGCGGTCCGCAGATAGTCACTGTCCAGGACGTCGAGAGTGGCCGACCGTACGTACCGGGTCAGCGAGGCGCCCATCACCAGCGCGATGGTGACGACCGGCAGCGCGAGCGAACGGATCGCCTCGGCGGGCTCCGCCCAGCCGTCCTGGGGGAAGCCGCCCGCGGGCAGCCAGCCGGCGTTCAGCGCGAAGACGGCGATGAGGATCATGCCGAGCCAGAACACCGGGATCGCGATGCCGAGCTGGGACACCCCGCTGAGCAGCGCGCCGTACCAGGTCCGCCGCTTGTACGCGGCGACGAACCCGGCCGGGACTGCGATGAGCACCGCCAGGACGAAGGCCGCGAGCGTCAGCGGGATCGTGACGTTCAGCCGCGAGCCCACCTCGGGCGCGACCGGCAGCGAGCTGACGAACGACGTGCCGAGGTCGCCGCGGGCCAGCTGCCCGAGCCAGTGGATGAACTGCTCGGGCAGCGGGCGGTCGGAGCCGATGGCGTGGCGTGCCGCCGCGATCTGCTCGGGGCTCGCGCCCACTGAGGTGAGCGCGTTGGCGGGGTCCCCGGGCAGCAGGCGCAGCAGCACGAACAGCACCACGCTGGCGAGGGCCAGCGACACCAGCAGGAAGGCGAGGCGGCGCAGGAGATACCGCGCCATCAGCCCTTCTTCTTGATGTCGTAGGCGAAGAACTGCGAGTTGAGGCCGTTGACGGGGTAGCCGGACAGCTTGCTGTTCGCGACCACGATCTGCGGGTAGAGGTACAGCCAGTCGCTGGCCGCGTCCTCGGCGGTCTTGCGGTTGACCTTCTTCAGCAGCTCGGTCTGCTCCGCCGTGGTGGACGCCGCCTCAGCCTGCTCCACCCACCGGGTGACCTGCTTGTTGTCATAGCCCCAGTAGAAGTCGGGGTTGCCGTACCAGACCAGGTCGCGGTCGTTGACGTGTTCCTGGAGCGTGGCCGTGAAGTCGTGGTTCTTGTAGACCTTCGTGTACCACTCGTCCGGCGTGATGGTGTTGATCTTGACGGTGATGCCGACCTTGGCGAGCTGCGACTTGATGAAGGTGGCCGCGGTCGGGTGCGGGTCGTAGTTCGGGGTGTCCAGGGTGAAGGTGAAGCCGTCCTGGTAGCCGGCCTCCTTCAGGAGCTTCTTGGCCCGGGCGGTGTCATACCCGTTGACCTTGGTGAGGTCCTCGTACCAGGGGTCGGTGGGCGGCACCATGGAGCCGATGAGCTTGCCGTAGCCGCCCCAGACGGACTCCAGCAGCTTCTTGTCGTCGATGGCGGAGGACACCGCCTGGCGGACCCGGACGTCGGTGAACGGCTTGGCCTTGTCGTTGAAGGCGAGCAGCAGCTTGGTCGTCGAGTTGCCGTCGTTGACCTTGTAGTTCTGGTTGTTCTTGAACTGGTCGAGGGCGTCGGGCGACTGCTCGCTGGTGACCACGTCCACCGCGTTGGTCAGCAGCGCGTTGTTCAGCGCCGTGGCGTTCTTGTAGTAGTGGAAGAGGACGCCCTTGTTGGCGGCCGCGCGGCCCCAGTAGCCGGCGAACCGGTCGAGGCCGAGGGCCGAGCCGCGGGTCCACTTGTCCAGCGTGTACGGCCCGGTGCCGTCCTCGCTCGTCTTCAGGTTCTTCGCCTCGGAGTTGATGATCCAGACGTAGGAGAGGTTGTAGACGAAGGAGATCGACTTCTTCGAGAGGGTGACCTTCACGGTCCTGGCGTCGGGCGTGGCGATGTCCTTGATGACCTCGAGGCTGCTCTTGCGCGCGGACTGCGAGTCCTTCGAGATCACCTTCTCCAGGCTGTACTTGACGTCCTGGCTGGTGAGCTTCTTGCCGCTGTGGAACTTCACCCCGCCGCGCAGCGTGAAGGTGTACGTGAGCCCGTCGCCGCTGACCTTGTAGTCCTCGGCGAGCTGCTTCTCGACCTTGCCGTTGTCGCCGAGCTTGAACAGCCCCTCGTAGACGTTGCCGGCCAGCGCCTCGGTGACGCCCTGGCCGCCGCCCGCGGTGTTGTCGAGGTTCTGCGGCTCGTAGAGCGAGCCGACGTTGACGGTGGCGTTCTTGTCGTACGCCCCGCCCGAGGCGCCGCCTCCGCCCGCACCCCCGCCGCAGGCGGTGAGGGTCAGGGCGAGGGTCGCGGCCGTGGCGCCGCCGTACAGGGAGGACTTCTTGATGTTCATGGAAGGAGTGCGCTCTTTTTTCTGCGGAGGGGTGACCGCGGATCTGCGGAGGGGTGGCCGCGATCTGCGGAGGGGATCAGTGCTGCGCGAGGAAGCCGTCGCGGAAGACGGGGCGCTGCTCACCGGCTTCGACGGCCAGGTGGAAGCGGTTCTGCCGCGGCGGCATCGGACAGTTGTACTGGTCGGAGAATCCGCAGGGCGGCACGAAGGCGCGGTTGAAGTCCAGCCGGACCCGGCCCGGGTCGACGGTGCGCTCCACGAAGAGGAAGCGCCCGGCGCCGTAGGTGGTGTCGCCGTTGGTGGGGTCGCCGAAGACGAGCAGCAGGGTGCCGTCGTCGTCGAAGGCGCTGAGCGTGTACTCGCGGCCGTCCACGGTGAGCGAGATGTCGCCGGGCACCACCAGGTCGCGGGTGCCGCCGTTGTCCCGGAGGTGCTCGAACGCGACGCGCCGGGCGCCAGGCACCGGCCGGTACGAGGCTTCCAGGACCCAGGCCGGGTCGTAGGCGAAGGCGTCGGTGCGCTCGAAGTGGCGGATGGCCGGCGACTCCGCGTCCCAGAAGCGCAGGCCGTGCTCGGGCTCGCCGGTGACCAGGTCGGTGCGGGAGAGCGCGGTGACGGTGATCCGCTCCGGCTGTCCCGCGCGGGCCGCGTCGAGGTCGGGCCGCTCGCCGGCCGGGAGCCAGCGGGTCTCGACGAGGGCGAGGTTCCCGGTCGGGGAGGTGACCGAGCGCCGCCGCTGGGCGCGCCAGTCCTCCCAGGCCGCGGCGGGGCCGGCGGCCGGCTGATCGGGGGTGGTGGCGTGGGACACGGTATGGCTCATTCGCGTAGTCGATCCAAGGCCGTCACGCCTCGATGGTCACGCTGCGTGAAGTAAACCCAAAGGACTATCTTTATCTGTCATAAGACTGCCTAATGTCAAATTTGCGCCACATGGCGAGACGGCGCCCCTCTTTGTCCTCGGGCAGGTTAAAGCCAGCGTGGATTGCGGCGTAAATTCTTCCCACGCCGGACAGCCGCTGCTACGTTCCCCGTGAAAGCCGGGCCGGCGGCATGCCGATGACGGCGGGAGGGGCAGTGTGAGGCGCATGACGGCACGACCCGCGAACGCCCATCAGGCGCGGCTGCTGCGCCTGCTGCGCGACGGTGGGCCCACCTCCCGGGCGCAGCTGGGCGACCGGATGGACCTCTCGCGCTCTCGGCTGGCCGTGGAGGTCGACCGGCTGCTCGACACCGGGCTGGTGATCGCCGACGGGCTCGCCGCCTCCCGCGGCGGGCGCCGCTCGCACAACATCCGCCTCTCGCCCACGCTGCGGCTCCTCGGCGTCGACATCGGCGCCACCTCGGTGGACGTGTCCGTCACCAACGCCGAGCTGGAGGTGCTCGGCCACCTCACCCAGCCCATGGACGTGCGCGAGGGGCCGGTCGCGGTCTTCGAGCAGGTCCTGGCCATGGCCGGAAAGCTCCGGGCCACCGGCGTGGCCGAGGGGTTCGACGGGGCCGGGATCGGGGTCCCGGGCCCGGTGCGCTTCCCCGAGGGGGTGCCCGTCGCCCCGCCGATCATGCCCGGGTGGGACGGCTTCCCCGTCCGCGAGGCGCTCAGCCAGGAGCTGGGCTGCCCCGTGATGGTGGACAACGACGTGAACCTGATGGCGATGGGAGAACAGCAGGCGGGCGTCGCGCGCTCCGCGAAGGACTTCCTCTGCGTCAAGATCGGCACGGGCATCGGCTGCGGCATCGTGGTCGGGGGCGAGGTCTACCGCGGTACGACCGGCAGCGCGGGCGACATCGGCCATATCGTGGCCGAGCCCGACGGCCGGCCGTGCGCCTGCGGCAACCGCGGCTGCCTGGAGGCGTACTTCGGCGGCGCGGCGCTCGCCCGCGACGCCGAGGCGGCCGCCCGCGAGGGCCGGTCCCCCGAGCTCGCCGTCCGGCTGGAGGCCGCGGGGACCCTCGCCGCCAGCGATGTCGCCGCCGCCGCGGCCACGGGCGACGCCGCCGCGCTCGATCTGATCCGCGAGGGCGGCACCCGCACCGGCCAGGTCATCGCCGGGCTGGTCAGCTTCTTCAACCCCGGCCTCGTGGTGATCGGCGGCGGGGTGACGGGCCTTGGCCACACCCTGCTCGCCGCGATCCGCACCCAGGTCTACCGCCAGTCGCTGCCGCTGGCCACCGGCAACCTCCCCATCGTGCTGGGCGAGCTCGGCCCCCTGGCCGGGGTCATCGGGGCGGCCCGCCTGATCAGCGACCACCTCCTCTCGCCGGCCTGACCCGACACCCACCCACACCCGCACCCACCCGCACCCGCACCCGCACCCCAACCCCCCTCGCCGCCTCAGCCGCTCCGCGATCAGCCCTGCCCGCAACGGCGCGATCACCGTCGCCGCCGTCCTGGTCCAGAAGGGTCGTACCAGCCATGAGGGACAACCCACACACACCGGCCGACTCACCGATCCGCACCAGCCGCAGAAACCTCCTCTTCGGAACCGCCGCCGCGGGGGCGCTCTTCGCCGCCGGGTGTACCAGCAACGAGAACAACGACAAGCCGGACGACAGCCGGCAGGCCGCGAACACGGCCGACACCGAGCCCGGCAAGAAGGTCACCATCGGCTTCGCGGGCCCCCAGGCCGACCACGGCTGGCTCAACGCCATCAACGAGCAGGCCAAGCGGCGCGCCAAGGAGTACGAGGACGTCACCCTGGAGACCACCGAGGGCTCCAACGACACCGCCCAGCAGATCGGCCAGATCGAGACCCTCATCAACAAGAAGGTCGACGTCCTGGTCATCCTGCCCGCCGATGGCAAGGCCCTCACCCAGGTCGGCCTCAAGGCCATGAGGGCGGGCATCCCCGTCGTCAACCTCGACCGGATCTTCGCCACCCCGCAGGCGTACCGCTGCTGGATCGGCGGCGACAACTACGGCATGGGCCTCAACGCGGGCACGTACATCGGCGAGAAGCTCAAGGACACGAAGAACGCCAAGGTCATCGAGTTGGCCGGGCTCGACAACCTGGAGCTGACCCGGCAGCGCACCAAGGGCTTCGACGACGCGCTGAAGAACTACCCCAACATCGAGAAGGTCGGCCGCCAGGCCGCCGACTTCACCGTCGAGTCGGGCCAGGCGAAGATGGCCCAACTGCTTCAGGCGCACAAGAAGTTCGACGCGCTCTGGAACCACGACGACGACCAGGGCGTGGGAGCCGAGCGGGCCATCCAGCAGGCCGGGCGGGACGACTTCCTGATGGTCGGGGGCGCGGGCGCGAAGCGCGCCATGGACGCCATCAAGGCCGACAACACCGTGCTGAAGGCCACCGTCCTCTACCCGCCGACCATGGCCGCCTCCGCGATCGACCTCGCCCGCGCGCTCGGACAGGGCAAGGGCGTCGGCGGCCTCGCCGAGCTGGAGATCCCGGCCTCCATGACCCTCTACTCCGCCGTGGTCACCAAGGACAACGTCGACGACTACCTGCCCACCGGATTCAGCTGACCCTCTGCCCCCGCCCCGCCGGACCGAGTCCCCCGTCTACCCCCGGTACCCGCCTGAGGAGGCCACGCATGCCCCGATCCTTCACTCTCTTCACCGGTCAATGGGCCGATCTGCCCCTGGAGGAGGTCTGCCGACGGGCCCGCGACTTCGGCTACGACGGACTGGAACTCGCCTGCTGGGGCGACCACTTCGAGGTGGACCGGGCGCTCGCCGAGCCCGGCTATCTGGACGGCCGGCGGCAGCTGCTGGAGAAGTACGGGCTCCAGTGCTGGGCCATCTCCAACCACCTGGTGGGCCAGGCCGTGTGCGACTCCCCCATCGACGAGCGCCACCAGGGCATCCTGCCGGGACGGATCTGGGGCGACGGCGACCCGGAGGGGGTACGGCAGCGGGCCGCGGCCGAGATGGCGGACACCGCGCGGGCCGCGGCCGCCTTCGGGGTCCGTACCGTCATCGGCTTCACCGGGTCGTCCATCTGGCACCTGGTGGCGATGTTCCCGCCGGTGCCGCCCCACATGATCGAGCGCGGCTACGAGGACTTCGCCGAGCGCTGGAACCCGATCCTGGACGTGTTCGACGCGGAGGGCGTGCGCTTCGCCCACGAGGTGCACCCGAGCGAGATCGCGTACGACTACTGGACCACGCACCGCGCGCTCGAAGCGGTCGGCCACCGCCCCGCCTTCGGGCTCAACTTCGACCCCAGCCATTTCGTCTGGCAGGACCTCGACCCGGTCGGCTTCCTGTGGGACTTCCGGGACCGGATCTACCACGTGGACTGCAAGGAGGCGCGGAAGCGGCTGGACGGCCGCAACGGCCGGCTCGGCTCACATCTGCCCTGGGGCGACCCGCGGCGCGGCTGGGACTTCGTCTCCGCCGGTCACGGGGACGTGCCGTGGGAGGACGTCTTCCGGATGCTGCGCTCCATCGGATACGACGGGCCGGTGTCGGTGGAGTGGGAGGACGCCGGCATGGACCGCCTCCAGGGCGCGCCCGAGGCGCTGAAGCGGCTGAAGGCGTACGACTTCGACCCGCCGTCGGCCTCCTTCGACGCGGCCTTCGGCGGCGGGTCCGACTAGGCGCCCCCGGGGTGTCCCGGGGCCGGGGCGGGGCCGCCCGCACGGGGGTAGCGGGCGGCCCCGCCCCGGCCGCCGGGCCGTTCGCCGACGCCATGGCTCACCATGGTGGGGACGGCAGGCCGGCCGATGTGCCGCCGCGCCCCCGCGCCCCCGAACCGGAAGAAGAACCCGCCCATGACGATCCGCGTCCTGCTCGCCGACGACCAGACCCTGCTGCGGGCCACCTTCCGGATCCTGATCGACTCCTGCGAGGACATGGACGTGGTGGCGGAGGCCGCCGACGGCGGCGAGGCGGTCGCGCTCACCCGCGCGCACGCCCCCGACGTGGTGGTGATGGACATCCGCATGCCCGGCACCGACGGCCTGGCCGCGACCGCGGCCATCTGCGCCGACGCGGATCTGTCGGCGACCCGGGTGCTGATCCTCACCACCTTCGAGACCGACGAGTACGTGGCGCGGGCGCTGCGCTCGGGGGCCAGCGGCTTCCTCGGCAAGGACGTGGGCGCCGAGGAGCTGCTGACCGGCATCCGCACCGTGGCCTCCGGCGACTCCCTCCTCTCCCCCGTGGCCACGCGCACCCTGATCACCCGCTTTCTCGCCGCCCCCGACCCCGAGGCCCCGCTGGCGCCGCCCGAGCTGCTCGCCTCGCTCACCGCCCGCGAGCGGGAGGTGATGGCCCTGGCCGCGGAGGGGAAGTCCAACGCCGAGATCGCCGAGGCGCTGTTCCTCAGCCCGCTGACCGTACGCACCCATGTCCAGCGCGCCATGAACAAGCTGGGGGCGCGGGACCGGGCCCAGCTGGTCGTCATCGCCTACCAGTCCGGCCTCGTCCGCCCCGCGCCCCCGCGCGACTAGGGGGTGTCCAGGCCGAAGAAGGTGATGGCCCGGGCGGCCATGCCGGCGAGCGGAAGCGAGTGGCCCGTGCCCTGGACGCTGATGGCCTCGACGGGGGCCCGGTCGCCGGTGGCCCCGTAGCGGGTGCGGGTCCAGTTGGTCTGCGGACTGTCCGTGCTCGCGGGAGTCTGGCTCACCCCCAGGACGTTGGTCCACTGCTTGATCGCCTCACCGAAGTTCGGATAGCGCAGGGTGGCGTCCTCGGTGCCGTGCCACAGCTGCATCCTGGGCCTGGCGCCCGTGTACCCGGGGTAGGCGCCGCGAGCCAGATCGCCCCACTGCTGCGGTGTCTTGATGATCGTGCCGTTGGCGCAGGCGCTGTTCCAGCCGGATCCGTCCGTGGTGGCGAAGCAGCCGAAGGGCACGCCCGCGAACGCGGCGCCCGCCTTGAACACGTCCGGGTAGTCGCCGAGCAGGACGTTGGTCATCATGGCGCCGGAGGAGGCTCCGGTGACATAGACCCGGCTGGGGTCGGCGTTGTTGCGCTGCTGGACGTAGCGGACCATCGACACGATGCCCACCGGGTCGCTGCCGCCGTCGTGCCGCAGCGCCTGCGGCGAGGAGACGTCGAAACAGTTGCCGCTGCGGGTGGCGGACGGGTAGATGACGATGAAGCCGTAGCGGTCGGCCAGCGAGGCGAACTCGGTGCCGGAGTAGAACGCGGGGCCCGAGCCCGTGCAGTAGTGCACCGCGACCAGGACCGCGGGGCGCGCCGCGACGTTGTTCGGCACGTACAGGTGCATCCTGAGGTTGCTCGGATTGTTGCCGAATCCGGTCACCTCGGTGAGCGTGGCGGCCGCCGCGGGCGGCGGTGTCAGCAGGAACAGCGACGCGAGCAGCGGCAGGATGCCGCCGAGTAACGCCGCGAGCACGGACCTGGGTGTTCTGCGCCGCCTTCCGGCCACGTCGGTGTTTCCGGCTGACGCGGGGCTGTTGGTCATGTCCCTGTCCTTTCTAGACTTGTTGCCGTGAAGGGCTTGCTGCTGCGGCTCTCGGCGCTGGACGCGGATGCCGCCACCGCGGTGCGCGTGATCGCCCACTTCGAGGCGCTGCTCGGCGGTGCCACCCTCGACGCGACCGCGCTGGCCCGGTCCACCGCGGGGCTCGCGGAGTGCGCGGCGGGCGTGGCGCTGCCCGACGGCCGCGGGGCCCGTTTCGGGCCGGACGGCGCCGCCCTCCCGGGCGAGCCGGAGGCGGTGTCCGGGAGCGTGGCGCTCGGCCCGTCCGGGCGGGTCTGGCTGGAGCGGCCGGGGCGGCCGGGCCCGTTCGACGAGCTGATCCTCGAGTGGATGGCGATCGCGGCGCGGATGCTGTCGGGCGGCTTCCTGCGGCCCCCTGCGCCCACCGCGCCGAGCGCGCCTCGTACGCCCGATGTGGCCGATCCCGCGCTGGTGGAGCTGGTGCTGGCCGAGCGGGAGTCCGACCACGACCGCGCCCGCGCGCTGCGGCGGCTGGGCCTGGCCCCCGAACTGCCGCTGCGGATGGTCGCGGTGCGCGGCGACCCGGCCGTCGACCCGGGCCTGGACGCGGTGGCGCTGCTGGGACGCGCGGGGCTCGAGGCCGTCGTCCGGGTCACCAGGACCGGCCCGTGGGGCACGGTCCTGGTGCAGCCCCCGGCCGGGGCGGCCGACTCCCCGGCCGCGGCGCTGCGGGCCGCGGTGGCCGACCCCCGCCGCGGCCCGGACGTGGCGCGCGACGCGGCGCGCCGGCTACGGATCGGCGTCGGCGGCCTGGTTCCGGCGCTCGCGGCCCGCGAGTCCTGGGCACAGGCGCGCACGGCGCTGCGGTTCGCGGTGGCGGGCACCCCGCGGGAGGCGGTGGCCGACCACGACGCGCTCGGCCCGGTGGCACTGCTGGCCGACATCCCGGCGGAGCGGCTGGGCGCGCTGCCCGAGGCACGGCAACTGGACACGCTGGCCGCCCAGCCGAACGGATGCCTGACCATCGCCGCGCTGGCCGCCTTCTGCCGCACCGGATCGCTGCGCCAGGCCGCCGCCGAACTGCATCTGCACCACAGCTCCGTGGCCGCGCGCCTGGCCCATGTGGAGGCCGCACTGGGGTGGCGGCTACGCGACCCCGAGCACCGCTTCCGCGCGCAACTCGCCCTGTACGCAAGACAGTTGGCCGCCGCTCCGGCCTGAGTGCGGGCGGCCGGGGTGGCGGTCATGGCGCGAGCGCCCGCCGCAGGACCGCGACCGTCTCGGCTCTCATCCGCCGGACCACCCCGGCGTACTCCACCGCCGCCGAGCCGTGAAACGTGCCCGGAAAGAGGTGCAGTTCGGTGGGGACACCGGCAGTGAGCAGGGCGCGCGCGTAGTCGATGCCCTCGTCGCGCAGCGGGTCGAACTCCATCACCGCGACATAGGCGGGCGGCAGCCCCCGCAGCTCGGCCGCACCGGCCCGCGCGGGGGCCGCGTACGGCGGCACGTCGCCGGTGCCGGGCACCCCGGCGCCCAGATACGCCTCCCAGCTCCGCCGGGCCAGGTCGCGGGTCCATACGGGCGTGTCGGTGAAGGCCCGCGCGCTCGGGGTGTCCAGCCGGTCGTCGAGCGCGGGGCTGCCCAGGTACTGGAAGCGGATCGCGGGGCCACCGCGGTCGCGGGCGAGCATCGTCAGAGCCGTGGCCATGCCCGCCCCGGAGCTGTCGCCGAGGACCGCGATCCGGTCCGCCATGACGTCCGGTCCGGCGTCGCCCTTGGCCAGCGCGCACAGCCCGGCGTAACAGTCCTCCAGACCGGCGGGGAAGGGGTGCTCGGGCGCGAGACGGAAGTCCGGCGAGACCACCACGGCCCGCAGCTCGCGGCACAACGGCAGGTTGACGGCGTGGTCCACGTCCGGCGAACCCAGCATGAAGCCACCGCCGTGGATGCTGTAGACGGCGGGCAGCGGCCCGGCGGCGCCCCGCGGCCGGTACGTGCGCAGCGCCACGTCCGACCCGCCCCGCGGCCCCGGCGCCGACACCTGTCCGACCTCAACCCCCGCGCCGTCCACGGCCGCGAGCCGCCCGGCGACCTCCCGCGCCTGCGCGGCCCGCGCGGCGGCGAGGTCGGAGAGGTCGACCGGGGGGATCAGGGCCGCGGCCGCGGCGAGTTCGGGGTCCAACGGGTAGTCGTAGCCCATGCGTCACACCGTGCCACGGGGCGTGGCGCGGGTCATCAGACAGGCGTCGGGACAACGCTTCTTTTCACCCGACTTACGTGCGGCCCCATCAGGCTCACCCGTCCCTCGCGTTCATGCGGCGGCGCCCGGCCCGGCCGCCCCGGAAATTGCCCGGCGGCGGCCCCGCCGGTCGGGCACCATGGCACGGTGACCAGCAGTTCCCCGACGCATCCGGCTCCCCTGGAGCGCTTCCGGACGATCCTGTCCGGTCTCTCCGACCGTACGGAGAGGTCCCTCGATGACCTGATCACCGCGCTGACGCACCTTGACGCGACCGGTGACGCCGCCGATGCCACAGCCGCGCTGCGCATGCTCGGCGAGCGGCCGGGCGTCGTCCTGCGGTTGGACTGGCAGGTGCGGCGGTCGTGGCAGCACGCGGAGTGGTCTCACTCCGCGCGCCCGGGGGCGACGGCGCCACCCGCGCCGCCGGAGTACGACCGCCCCCTGGCGCTGGCGTTCGCCTGCTCGCACCACGACGGGCGGGTCCGCGAGCGCGCGGTCCGGCGGATCGTGGAGCGGCCGAGCCCCGAACTCATGCCCTTCCTGGTGCTGCGCACCGGCGACTGGGTCCGCCAGGTGCGGGAGCGGGCCCGGGCGGGCCTGACGGACCTGCTCCAGCGGGACCCGGCGCGGTACGTCCCGGCCGCCGCGCCGACCGCGCTGCTCGCCGACCGCCGCCGGCGCGGCGACTTCGCCCGCCGACAGGTCCTCGCCGCGCTGCTGTCCGCCCCCGGAACGGCCCTGTTGGAGGGGTTGCTCGCCTCGCCGCTGCGCGAACAGCGGCGGTTCGCGCTCGAGGTGGCGGGCGCGGCCGGCCGCCTTCCCCTCCGGGCGCTGGTCTCGGTGGCGGAGGGCGACACCGATGTGCGGGTGCGGGCCCGGGCGGCCGAGGTGGCCGCCCGCGAGGCGGTCTGGACCGACCGGGCCGACCTGCTGCGGCGGTTGGCCGCCGCGCGCCATCGCGAGGTGCGGGCCACCGCCCTGACCGGGCTGATACGTGCGGGACATGCCGAGGAGGTCACGGGCGCGCTGGACGACCCGGCGGGCCTGGTCCGGGCCGTGGCGCGGGATGCCGCCCGCCGCACGGGCGTCGAGCCGCTCACCCACTACCGCGCGGCGGTCCGGGGCCCGCAGCCGCCGACCGGGGCCCTCGACGGGCTCGCCGAGACCGGAAGCGACGCCGACGCCCCGCTGCTGCTCCCCCTGCTCGACCACCCCCAGGCCCCGGTCCGTGCCCATGCGCTGCGCGCGCTGCGGATCCTCGACGCGGTGCCGACCGACCGCGTCGTCCCCTTGCTGCGCGACCCCTCGGCCAGAGTGATCCGCGTGGCCGTCGCCACGCTGCGCCCGCGCGCCGCGCGGCTGCCGCGCGGGCTGGCCGCCTCGTTGCTCACCGACCCACGGGCGGCCGTCCGCAAGGCCGGATACCAGCTGCTGTCCGAGCCCGACCCCGTGGCCCGACTGCTCACCGTCCTGCCGTCTGCCCTCGACCCCGACCCCCGGCTGTCGGCCCGCGCGGTCGCCGAGGTCACGACCCTGGCCCGGGGCCTGCGCCCCACGCCGGAGCAACGGGCCGACCTGCTGGCCCGGACCGAGGCCTCCGCGGCCGCGCTCCCCCACCGCACCCTCCAACTGCTGCACGAGGCGCTGGACCCGACCTCGTGGACGGCGGAGCTGCTCAGGGCCCGCCACGGCCGCCACCCCGACACACGCAATCCGCTCATCGAGCTGAAGGCCACGTTCACCGCCGAGGATCCGCGCGCCACGGCCGAGCTGATCCGGGAGGTGCTGACGGCCGTCCTCGAACACGCCACGGCCCCCGCCGGGGAGTGGCCGACCGAGGACGAGTGGCCGACCCTTCTCCCCGAGTGGTTCGTCCAGCGCTGCGCCCCCGAGCCCCCGCCCCCGCCGGAGCGGACGGATCCCGCCACCTGGCTGGCCCGCTGGCGTGGATTGACGCAGCGTCAGCGACAGATCGAGGCGATCTCCGCCGCCACGGCGGACTGGCGGCTCGCCGGCTGGCTCGACCTCTTCGATCCCGACGGGCTCGCCGACTCCCGTAGCTGGCGCTTCTGGGACTGCGGCGCCACCCGGCAAACCGACGGCTGGGTGCGGGTCGGCGTGGACGGCCATCCGTACGGCGGTCGCGGGGCGCTGCTCTGGCTGATCGAGGCCGCCGGGGGCTACGACATCGATCTGCCGTGAACCGTTGCCGCCTCCGCCGCGGGAGATCCCACGGCGGAGGCGGCGACGGGGTCTGGGGCGGAGCCCCAGTTGAGGGAAGGGGCGGGTAGGGGATCAGCCCGCCGCAGGCGTCACATCGGTCACCTTCCAGCGCTGGTTGGCGCCGGAGTTGGGCTGCCAGGTGGAGACCGCGGCCCCGTCCTGCGTGGACTGGCCGGAGACCTCCAGCAGCCTGCCGGTGGCGGCGTTGACGAGCGTCCACGTGCCGTCCCCGGTGGTCGACATGATCCACTGGGTGGCCTGGTCGCGGGCGCCCTGGTCGGGCTCCAGGACCGCGGCGCCGTCACGGACGGCGAGCCGCTTTCCGTCCGTCGGGTTGGTGAACACATACCGCTGGCGGTTGCCCTCGCCGCTGATCTGACGGAGCTGCCACTGCTGGGTGGTGTCGGCCGCGTCGGCGCTCGCGGTCTTGATGACGAGCCCGGTGCCGCCCTCCGCGACGGTGAGCTCCTTGCCGCTCTGGGCGCCGGTCAGCCGGTAGGTGTGGCCCTCGCGCAGCAGCGCGGCGTCCTTCGCGGTGCCGGAGACCCCCTTGACGAGGAAGGAGGTCACCGATTGGGCCGGGACGGTGAAGGTGGCGCGCCGGTCGGTGACCCGGATCGGGCGGTGCCGCTCCAGCTTGCCCTCGGCGCTGGTCACGACGGGGGTGACGGTGGCGCCACGCGAGACGTTCGCGAACTTGGACAGGTCGATGGTGACCGTGCGCTCGGCGGTCGTGCTGTTGACGTGGACGACGGTGGCGCCGTTGCCCCGCTGGGAGACGGCGGCGGCGCTGGAGGTGTCGTCGACCTTCACCAGCCGGTCGCCCGGCTTGATGTAGTGGGTGAAGTTCCGGGCGGTGTCGAACTTGGTGTTGGTGCGGATCGGGCAGGTCTTCAGGGTGTCCTTCGAGGTGCAGCTGAAGGGGAGCTGGATGCTGCCCCAGTTGCCGCCCTTGGCGGACTCCCCGCCGGGCTTCATGTTGTCGTAGTCCTCGACGGGCTGCCAGAAGACCCAGGCCCGGGGCTCGAGTTCGCGCAGGTCGTCGACGATGTGCTGGGCCAGTCCGAGGCCGGGCCGCATGTCCTGGAAGTCCTGGCCGTCGCCCCAGTCGCCCTCGACCTCGCTCATCCACAGCGGCTTGTCGGCCGCCTTGGCCAGGTCGCGCACGGCGGTGCGGCCGCCGGTGCCGTAGGTGTGCACGTTCATCTGGCCGACCAGGTCACGCACCTCCTGCGGGTAGGTGTTCCAGTTCTGGGCGAAGATGTTCGGGTTGGTCTCGTCCATCGCGGAGATCTTCGCGCCGGTCCTGGCCTTCTCCAGGGCCGGGGCCAGGGCGCGGATCACCTTCTGCTGGAGTTCGGGGCCGATGTGGGCCCCTTCCTGACGGCCGCCGACCGGCTGGCCGTCGGCTCCCAGGCGGGTGCTCCAGTAGCCGGTGTTGGGCTCGTTGAAGGGGTCGACGGTGTCGACCTTGATGTCGTGCGCCTTCTCCAGCCGCTTCGTGGCGCCCGCCAGGTACGCGGCGAAGTCGCCGACGGATTCGGTCTTGAGCTGGTCCGTGTTGGCGTTGAAGCCGCCGGAGACATAGCCGCTGGTGGTCATGAACCAGGGCGGGGAGTTGCTGAACGTCTCCCAGTGGTCGATGTCGCCCTTGATCCGGTCCACCCACCAGCGCTGCTTCGCGTCGGCGTCGGGGTTCCAGTCGGCGGGGTCGTCGGCGCTCCACCAGTCGGTGTCCTCGCGGGTGGTGCCCTCGGGCGCCTTCCACCAGCCCGGGACCGCCCCTCCGGCGCGGAGGTAGTCCTTGACGTCCGGGGCGTTGCCGCCGCCGATGTTGTAGCGGGCGATGTTGAGGGCCAGGCCGTCGTCGCCGAAGAGGAGCGAGGCCAGCTTCTGGCGTATCTCCTCGGGGTAGCCGCCGGTGGCGTTGGCGAACCACACCAGGCTGGTGCCCCAGCCCTCGAACTTCTGCTGCTGGTAGGAGGGGTCGGGCGAGACGGTCACGGAGGCGGCCGCGGCTGTCGGCTGGGCCTGTGCCTGCGGTGACGGTGCGGTGATCAGGGCGGCGCCGGTGGCCAGAGCCGTGACGCCGATGGCCCCCAGGAGCCGTGGTGTGCGGGTACGGCGTTCCATCGTGTGCTCCCAACTCGTTGGTGGTCGCTTCGGTGGGACGGCATGCCCAGCGGACATGCCCGTGTGGGGGGGGTGTCAGGTGGCGGGCGCTCGCAGCACGGCGACTTCCCGCGGGCGCAGGGTGAGCGAGCCGTCGGCGGCCGTGGTGCCGCCGGTCAGCGGCTCCCCGGTGAGGCCGTCCAGGCTCACCTGCTCGTCGGTGCGGTTGACGAGGAAGAGGTAACGGGCGTCGGCGGTGCGGCGCACCGTCAGCTCGACGCGTCCGCGCACCTCGGCGGGCAGCTCGCTGTGGACTCCGGCGCCCTCCAGCAGGTCCGGCAGGAGGCGGGTGAGGCCGTCGGCGCCCAGTCGGGTGGAGACATACGCGGCCGAGCCCTCGCCCACCGCGCGGCGGGTGACGGCGGGGCGGCCGGCCTGGTTGCCGGTGCGGTAGTGGGCGAGGATGCGTACGCCGTCGGGGTCGGTGACGGTGATCCGGTCGGTCCACAGGGTGCCGGTGGCCGGCCCTTCCGCCCCGTCCGGACCGTCCGGGCCGTCCAGTTCGACGGTGTCCCCGGCGAGCAGCGGGCCGAACTCCTCGATGCGGATGCCCAGCAGCTCGCGCAGGGCCCCGGGGTAGCCGCCCAGCCAGATGTGGTCGTTCTCGTCGACGACGCCGGAGAAGTACGTGGTGACCAGGTGGCCGCCCGTCTCGGCGTACCGCGTGAGCTCCTTGGCCAGGGCCTGGGGCACCACGTGCAGCACGGGCGCGATCAGCAGGCGGTACTCGCCGAGGTCGGCCCGGGTGGTGATGACATCGGCCCGGATGCCCAGCGCGAGGAGGGCGGAGTACCAGTCGAGGGCCTCCTGCCGGTAGTTGAGCAGGGAGCTGGGGTGGGAGTCCTGCTCGCTGGCCCACCACGAGTCCCAGTCGTATACGATCCCGACCCGCGCCCGCTCGCGCTCGGCCCCGGCGACCGGCGCCAGCGCCTGGAGGGTGGCGCCCAGCTCGGTGACCGCGCGGAACACCTCGCTGTCGGTTCCGGCGTGGGGCACCATCGCCGAGTGGTACTTCTCGGCGCCGGCCGCCGACTGCCGCCACTGGAAGTAGCAGACCGCGTCGGCGCCGTGCGCGACATGCAGCAGGGAGTCGCGGGCGAGGTCGCCGGGGCGCTTGGCCAGGTTGACCGGCTGCCAGTTGACCGCGCTGGTGGAGTGCTCCATCAGGAACCAGGGGCGCCCGCCGGATATGCCGCTGGTGAGGTTGGCGGAGAAGGACAGCTCGTCGCGGTCCTGGGGGCCGGGGAGGACGTAGTGGTCGTTGGAGACGAAGTCGATCTCGTCGGCCCAGTCGGCGTAGTTCATCCCCTTGGTCTCGCCCATCACCATGAAGTTGGTGGTGACGGGCGTTCCGGGGGTGAGCTCGCGCAGGATGTCGCGCTCCGCGCGCAGATACTCCTTCAGCGCGTCGGAGGAGAAGCGCTTGAAGTCCAGCTGCTGGGTGGGGTTGGGGTGGGACGCGGCGAGCCGGGGCGGCAGGATCTGGTCCCAGTCGCTGTAGCGCTGGGACCAGAAGGCCGTGCCCCAGGCGTGGTTGAGCGCATCGAGCGTCTCGTAGCGCGCCCGCAGCCAGTCGCGGAAGGCGCGGGCGGCGTCGTCGGAGTAGTCGTAGATGTTGTGGCAGCCCAGCTCGTTGGAGACATGCCAGGCCACCAGGGCGGGGTGGTCGGCGTAGCGCTCGGCCATCCGGGTCACCAGGCGCAGCGCGTGCTCGCGGAAGACCGGGGAGGTGGGGCGCCAGTGCTGCCGCGCGCCCGGCGACAGCGTCTCGCCGGAGGCGGTCACCGGGAGGATCTCCGGGTGCGCCGTGGTGAGCCAGGGCGGCGGGGACGCGGTGGCGGTGGCCAGGTCGACGCCGATGCCGCCCGCGTGCAGCAGGTCCATGACCTCGTCGAGCCACTCGAAGTCCCACCGGTCCCGGGCCGGCTGGATGCGGGCCCAGGAGAAGATCGCCACCGAGACGACGTTGACGCCGGCCTGGCGCATCAGCCGGACGTCCTCCTCCCACACCTCGCGCGGCCACTGCTCGGGGTTGTAGTCGGCGCCGAAGAGGAGGCGGGGGGAGGCGGGGTCACCGTCCGCCCCGTGCGGCAGCCGGGAGAGGAGGGTGGAGATCATGGTGGTCCTTCCGGAGTACCGCACGGGGCGGCGCGGCGTTGGTGCTGGTGGTGCTGGTGATGCTGGTGGTGCTCGGAGCGTCCGGCAGCGGGGCGCGCGGTGTCGCGCGTTCCCCGCTGCCGGGCGGTCTCACTGCGAGACGGTGAAGCCCTGCTCGGTTCCGTACTTGACCGAGGCGTCCTGCCAGCCCTTCAGCCCCTTGGTCAGCGGGGTGTTCGAGACATAGGCCTTGCCGACGCTGTCGTTGAAGATCGAGTTGGCGTACACCTGGTAGGGGAGGTACGACCAGCCGCTGCCGACGTTCGCGGCCGAGTCGGCGAAGATCTTGTTGGCCTTCTGCCCGCCGAAGTACGGGAACTCGGTGTTCTGGAACGCGTCGGACTGGAGGTCGGCCGTGGTGGCCGGGAAGGCGCCGCCCTTGAGCCGGGTCTGCACGCCCTTGCCGGCGTTCGCGTACTCGGTGAAGGCGTAGGCGAGCTCCTTGTTCTTGCCCGCCGAGGGCAGGGCCAGCGAGCTGCCGCCGTTCTCCGCGGTGGTCTTGTCGCCCTTGGTCCACTGCGGCAGCGGGGCCACACGCCAGTCACCGGAGGCGTTCTTCACACCGGAGACGAAGTTGGCGGGCATCCAGGCGCCGGTGGTCAGGGTGGCGATGCTGCCGTCGCCCAGCCCCTTGTACCAGTCGTCGGTCCAGCCGCTGACGGGCGGCAGCAGCTTCTCGTCGATGAGCTTCTGCCAGGTCTTGGTGTAGGTGGCGGCGCCCTTGTCGGAGAAGTTGATCTTCACGTTGGTGCCGTCGACCTGGTACGGGCGCGAGCCGGCCTGCCACAGCAGGCTGGTGGTCATGCCCGCGTCGCCGGTGTCGCTGGTGATGTAGACCTTCGGGTCGGCCTTGTGCAGCTTGCGCGCCGCGTCGACGTACTCGTCCCAGGTGGTGGGCACCGCGACCTTGTACTTGTCGAAGACCTTCTTGTTGTAGAACAGCGCCATCGGGCCGGAGTCCATGGGCAGCGCGTAGATCTTGTCGCCGGACTTCACCGAGTTCCACGGGCCGGGCGAGTAGGTCTTGGAGAGCTTGTCGGCGCCGTAGCCGGACAGGTCGGTCACGGCCTTGGTCAGCGAGAACTGGCCCAGCGCGTAGTACTCGATCTGCGCGACGTCCGGGACGCCCTTCTTCGCCGCTATGGCGTTCTGGAGGGCGGTGTACTGGTCCTTGTTCGTACCCGCGTTGACGAGGTTGACGTGGACCTTGGGGTGTTCCTTCTCGAAGTCCTTGACGACCTGCTTGAGCGTGGGCTCCCAGGCCCAGACCGTGATCGAGCCGCCCTTCTTCAGAGCCGCCTGGATGTCCCCGGCGGAGACCTTCTCGCCACTGGAGCCGTCGTCGTCGGAGCCGCCACAGGCGGTCGCTCCCAGGGCGAGGGCACAGACGAGGCCGATGCCGCGCAGCAGGCGGCGCGTGTTCTTGGGCATGGTGCTTCCACTTCTTCGTGGTGGGGTGAGGGTTATTCCTTGACGCTTCCGGCGGCGAGTCCGGACTGCCAGTACTTCTGCAACAGCAGGAAGGCGGCGATCAGGGGGAGGATGGTGATCACCGAGCCGGTGATCACCAGGTTGAAGACGGCTTCACCACCGGCCGTCTGGGCCTGGGCGTTCCAGCTGTTCAGCCCCAGGGTCAGCGGGTACCAGTTCGGATCCTTGAGCATGATCAGCGGCAGGAAGAAGTTGTTCCAGGTCGCGACCATCGTGAACAGCAGCACGGTCACGATGCCCGGTGCCAGCAGCGGCAGGCTGACCTGGAAGAAGGTGCGCAGCTCGCTCGCCCCGTCGATGCGGGCGGCCTCCAGCAGCTCGTCGGGGATGGCCTCGGTGGCGAAGACCCACATCAGATACAGGCCGAAGGGCGAGATGAGCGAGGGGACGATCACCGCCCAGGGGGTGTTGGTCAGCCCCATCTTGCTGAACATCAGGAAGGTGGGGACCGCCAGGGCGGTGGTCGGCACGGCGACGGCCCCGATGACGACGGCGAACACGGCGCGCTTGCCGGGGAAGGTGAACTTCGCCAGGGCGTAGCCGCCCAGGACCGCCAGGAAGGTGGCGCCACCGGCGCCGAGCCCCACATACAGCAGGGTGTTCAGCAGCCAGCGGACGAAGACGCCGTCGTTGTAGGTGAAGGTCTCACGGATGTTGTCCCACAGGGCGAAGTGGTCGGCGAACCACAGCCCGGAGGAGTCGGCCAGCCCTTCCTGGGTCTTGGTGGAGCTGATGACCAGCCATATCAGCGGCACCAGGGAGTACAGCAGCACCAGACCGGTCAGCACGGTCAGCAGCACGCTGCGGCGGGGGCGGCGCCTTTCGGCGGCCTTGCGCGGGGTGCGCAGCCGGGGCGCGTGGCCGGCTGATCCGGTCCGGGCGGACGCCTTGGCCTTGGAAGCGGTGGTGGCGGGGCTGCTCATGGTTCAGGCTCCCTTGCGCATGCCGCGAAGCTGGACGACATAGGCGACGACCATGGTGATCAGCCCCATGACGATGGCGACCGTCGCGGAGTAGTTGTGCTGCTGGCCGTTGAAGGACAGCGTGTACGTGTAGTAGTTGGGGGTGTAGTCGGTGGTGATCGCGTTGGGCGCCAGGGGCTTCAGGATGCTCGGCTCGTTGAACAGCTGGAAGCTGCCGATGATCGAGAAGATCGTCGCGATGACGAGGGCGCCGCGGATCGCGGGGAGCTTGATGGCGGTGATGACCCGCCACTGTCCGGCGCCGTCGATCTCCGCCGCCTCGTACAGGGAGTGCGGGATCACCCGCAGCGCCGAGTAGAAGATCAGCATGTTGTAGCCGACGAACTCCCAGGTGACGATGTTGCCGATCGACGCCAGGACCAGGTCGGGCGAGAGCGGATCGGGCAGCGAGACACCGAAGGCGTCGTTGATGTCCCCCACCAGCCCGAAGCGGGTGCCGTACATGAAGGCCCACATCAGCGTGGCCACCACGGCGGGCACCGCATAGGGCAGGAAGATCGAGATCCGGAAGAAGTTCTTGCCGTACAGCCGCCCGCTGTCCAGCGCGAGCGCGACGAGCAGGGCGATGCCGAGCATGATCGGCACCTGGACCGCCAGGAACAGCCCCACCCGGGTGACCCCGGACCAGAACTGGTCGTCCTGAAGCGCCTGCTGGTAGTTCTCCAGCCCCACGAACGTGGTGCCGCCGATCAGCTTGTCCCGGAAGAGGCTGAGGTAGATCGAATACCCGATGGGGGCCAGGAAGACGAGGGCGAAGACCGCCACGAAGGGGCCGACGAACCCCCACCCCGTCCAGGACCGTCGGTCCCGTTTCAGCGAAGCCCGTGCCGTGCGGTCCACGGCCGCCGGTGGTTGCAGCGTCGTCATGTCGATCCTCGTTCATCCCTCTCGGCGCCCGAAGGCCCGGCACCCAGGCAATGTTCACGTAAACACCACTCCGCGGAAAAGCCCTTGACGGGTGTTATGTTTACGTAAACATCTGGTGGCGGCATGTCTACACTGCCCGAATGTCGACGGTCAAGGGTCGTCGTCAGAAGAATCCGCGAAACTGTGGACGAAAGGGGGCAGGGGTGGACACAGCGGACAGTGGGTCGGCGAGTACGCCACAGGCCCGGGTGGGGGCCCGAACACGCGCCGACCGACGGGTCCAGCGCGCTTCCATGGCGGACGTGGCCCGCCTGGCCGGCGTCTCCTCGCAGACCGTCTCCCGGGTCGCCAACGGCTACTCGGGCGTGACGGAAGAGACCCGGCAACAGGTGCTGGCGGCGATGAAGGAGCTGGGCTACCGGCCCAACAGCGCCGCCCGGGCTCTCAAGCGCGGCGAGTTCCGCACGATCGGCGTCATCACGTTCTCTCTTGCCACCACCGGCAATGTGCGCACCCTGGAGGCGATCGCCACCTCCGCGGCCCACGAGGGCTACGCCGTGACACTCCTGCCCGTCGCGGTCCCCACCCAGGACGAGGTGCGCGGCGCCTTCTCCCGGCTGGGGGAGCTCGCCGTCGACGCCGTCATCGTCATCATGGAGGTGCATCTGCTCGACTCGGCCACCGTCTCGCTGCCGCCCAACGTCCAGGTGGTCGTGGCCGATTCGGACGCCGGGGACCGCTACAGCGTGGTCGACACCGACCAGGCGGGCGGCACCCGCGCCGCCGTGCGCCATCTGCTCGGCCTCGGCCACCGCACGGTGTGGCACCTCGCCGGCCCGGAGGCCTCCTTCGCCGCGCAGCGCCGCGCCGACGCGTGGCGCGCCACCCTCACCGACGCGGAGTGTGCCCCGCCGCCCCTGGTCCGGGGCGACTGGTCGGCGGAGTCCGGCTATCGGGCCGGACTCCGCCTCGCCGACGAGGCCGACTGCACGGCGGTGTTCGCCGCCAACGACCAGATGGCGCTTGGCCTGTTGCGGGCCCTGCACGAGCGCGGCAGGAGGGTCCCGGAGGACGTGAGCGTCATCGGCTTCGACGACATTCCCGAGGCCGGTTCCTTCCTGCCGCCCCTGACCACCGTCCACCAGGACTTCGCCGAGGTGGGGCGGCGCTGTGTCGAGGGGGTGCTCCGGCAGATGCGCGAGGAGGCGCCGGAACACGGCACCACGCTCGTCCCGACGGAACTCGTGCGGCGCGGCAGCACCGCGCCACCGCCGGCCCGCCACCTCCGTCCGTAAGGTCCGGTGAGCCCGGCCTCCGACAGGGCCTCCGCCACAGGCAGGGACCGCACAACTGCCGTGCGTCTCTTCATGGATTGCCCGGGGCGGGGGTTGGGTAATGTGCGGCAAGCGAGAGCCGCCGATGCCTCTGGGGAAGGGAACGCGCATGTCGTTCGACGCGCTGATGAATGGCGGCCTGCCGCCCGCTTTCCTGGCCCCCGAGACCTCCTCCTTCCTGGATTTCCTCAAGGCCCAGGCTCCGCAGCTGCTGCCCGCCGGGCGTCAGCACCCGCCCGCCCGGGGCGACTTCGAGGCGCCCCACGGCACGACCGTGATCGCGGCGACGTATGCGGACGGCGTGCTGGTGGCCGGCGACCGGCGCGTCACGTCGGGCAACCTCATCGCGCACCGTGAATACGAGAAGGTCTTCCCGGCCGATGGACACTCCGCCATCGCCATCGCGGGCACCGCGGGCCCGGCGGTGGAACTCGTCAGGCTCCTCCAGCTGGAACTCGAGCACTACGAGAAGATCGAAGGCACGGCCCTCTCCCTGGACGGCAAGGCCAACCGGCTGACCAAGATGGTCCGCGACAATCTCGAGATGGCGATGCAGGGCATGGCGGTGGTCCCGCTGTTCGCCGGCTACGACGTGCACAAGGGGCGCGGGCGCGTCTTCTCCTACGACGTCACCGGCAACCGCTCCGAGGAGCGCGGCTTCGCCACCACCGGATCGGGCTCGGTCCACGCCCGGGGCTCACTGAAGAAGCTGTACCGGGAGGGCATGCCGGAGCGCGACATCGTCACCGCCGTCGTGCAGGCGCTCTACGACGCGGCCGACGAGGACTCCGCCACCGGCGGCCCCGATCTCACCCGGCGGCTGTTCCCGCTCATCGCCCTCGTCACCGAGGACGGATACCGGCGGATCGGCCAGGACGAGGTGGCCGCCGTCGCGCGGGCCGTCGTCGAGGGGCGCCACACGGCGCCCGACGGGCCGCGGGCCCCGACCCTGTAGCCCGGCGAGCTTCCGCCACACCCCCGGCGTCGAGCCCCCGAGGGCCGCCCGGTGACCGCCCGTTGACCGGCCGCCACCGACACCCGCACTGGCTACGACACGGTCAGCAGCGGCCGTAGCCGCGTCGCCGCCAGGCGCCGGGCCAGGGCTTGTGGCCTGTGGTACAGGGCGGCGCCCAGGGCCAGGGCCACCACCGCCCCGATCACCAGCCCGGCGGCGACGTCGTGCGGATAGTGCGCCCCCACCCACACCCGGGACGCCCCCATCGCCAGGGCGGCGAGGGTGGCCACCGCGCCGAGCCGCGCCGAGACGAACCACAGCGCCGCCGCGGCGGCCGCGGCCAGCGCCGCGTGGTTGCTGGGGAAGGACCAGTCGCCCGGCGCCGGGCAGGCCTCGAGGACGGCCCGGTGCAGGGTCTGGCACGGGCGGTCCTCGCGCACCACCTGCTTCAGCGCGTCGTTCACCCCGTACGCCACCAGCACCAGCACCGGGGCGGCCAGGGCCTGCACGGCCGCCTCGGGGCCGCTGCGGCGGGCGCGCCACCAGCCCGCCAGCATCAGCACCGCGAACAGCGCGAGCCCGTAGGTGGACCAGGCCGAGATCGTGGTGTCCAGCCAGCCGGGGGTGCGATGCGCCAGATCCACCACCGCGGTGTATGCGGAGCCGTCGATACCGGAGCCGTCGTAGGCGAGCATCATCGGCCGGCCTCCTTACGCCGCGCGGACCGGGCGCGCAGCAGCTCGGCGGCCAGCGGCAGCAGGGACACCACCACGATCAGCACGATGAGCGGAAGCAGATAGCGGTCGACGTTCGGGATGGACGACCCCAGCGCGAATCCGGCGATCACCAGCCCCTGCGTCCACAGCAGCCCGCCTGCCGTCTGCCACACCGCGAAGGTGCGCGGCGGCACACCGAGCGCGCCCGCCATCGGGTTCAGGACCGTGCGCACCACCGGCACGAACCGGGCCAGCACCACCGCCCGCGCGTGTCCGTAGCGGTCCAGCAGCTCCCCGGCCCGGTCGGCGCCCGCCCGCAGCCGGGGCGAGCGGCCCCGGGCCAGCAGCGTGGCGCCCGCCCGGCGGCCGAGCAGATAGCCGCACTGGGCGCCGAGGAGCGCCCCGACGGCGGATGCGACCATGACCCCGGGCAGCGAGAGCCTGAGCCCGCCCGACGTACCGGAGGTGCACAGCAGCCCGGCGGTGAAGAGCAGCGAGTCCCCCGGGAGGAAGAACCCGATCAGCAGCCCGGTCTCGGCGAACAGCACCACGGCGATGCCGAGCACCCCGAACGCGGACAGCAGGGACTGGGCGTCCAGGATGTTCACGGCGAGGGGTGGGCCTGCGGACAGGTCGAGGGTCACGGGTGCGGTCCCTTCGGCGGACGTACGGAACGGAACAGAACAGCACGGAAACGGAGCGAGGCACTCGGGCCGCGCGCCGACTACAATCCAGTAGACCGTCTACGACACTGTAGACGAAGAGGGGAGAGGTGGCATGCCGATGACCGGCAAGCAGCCCGAGCGCAGACCCGCGGGTGAACTGGAGGCGACCGTGATGGCCGCGCTCTGGACCGCCGCGGGGCCGCAGAGCCCCGGTCAGGTGCAGCGGAGCCTGGAGACGTCACTGGCCCGTACGACGGTGACCACGATCCTGACCCGGCTGTACGAGAAGGGGGTCATCGACCGGAAGCGGTCCGGGCGCGGCTTCGTCTACTTCCCCCTCCAGGACGCCCACGGGCTGACCGCCCGCCGCATGCACCAGGAGCTCGACCGCGACGAAGCCCGCGAGGTCGCCCTGGCCCGCTTTGTCGACCAGCTCAGCGACGACGACGAGCGCCTGCTCCGGGAGCTCCTCGAAGCGGGTGATCAATGATCGCCCCGCTGCTGGTCGCGCCGCTGGTCCCGCTGCTCGTGCCCTGCGCCGTGCCGCCCCTGGCCCGGCGCGCCGTCGCCCGGCTGGCCCCCGCCGCCGCCCTGTGGTGCCTGACCGCGACCACGGTCGTGCTGGCCGTGTGCTCGCTGGCCGCGCTCGGCACCCTCACGCTGTACGGACTGCTGGCCCTCCCCCCGTTCGCCACCCTCGGGGAACTGATCCATCCGCTCGGCGCCGCGCCCGGCCTGCTTCCGCTCGCCGCGGCGGCCACCGGGGCGCTGGCGGTGTGCGCCTGGGCGCTGCCGCGCTCCGTGCTGCGCCAGATCCGGGAGTACCACGAGGTCAGGAAGGCAGCGGACACCCAGCCCACGGCCGGCGACCTCTGTGTGATCGACAGCCCCGACCCCGATGCCTATGCCCTGCCCGGCAGCCCGGGCCGGATCGTGGTGACCACCTCCATGCTCCGCAGCCTCAGCCCGGCCGAGCGCGAGGCGCTGTTCGCCCATGAGCGGGCGCACCTCAGCGCCCGCCATCACTACCATCTGGCCGCCGTCGGGCTCGCCGCGCACTGCCACCCCGGGCTGCGCCCGGCGGGCGCCGCCGTGCGGCTCGCCGCGGAGCGCGCCGCCGACGAGGCGGCGGCCGCCGCCACCGGCGACCGGCAGCTCACGGCCCGGGCCATCGGCCGTGCGGCCCTCGCCACCCGCGCGGCCCGGCGCCGCCCCACCGTGGCCCCGGCCGCCACCTCCGGGCCGGTGCCGCAGCGGGTCGCGGCGCTGCTGCGGCCGCCGCGGCCCGGTGTCCGTGGCAGGAGGCACCTCGCGGCGGTGGCCGCGGGGGTGCTCCTCGCGCTCTGCGCCTGCCTCTCGCTCGCCGGCGCGGGGGCCGGAGCGATCAGCCTCCACCAGAGCGTCGAGATCGCCCAAGGAGAGCGACCGGGCGGTTGAGCCCGCGGGGGCCGCCGACAAGGGCCCGGTGCACCGCGCGTACGGCGTCCACGAGCCGGGAGGCGGGGCACAGCACGGAGATCCGGGTGTCCGTCGCCGAGAAGCTCTCGAAGGGCACCCCCGCCCCGGCCAGCGTGTCGCGGAGTGTCGCGTACACATCGGCGTGCGTCAGCAGGCCGGACCCGACGATCGAGACCTTGCCGATGCGGTCGCGGTAGGTCACCCGCTCGTATCCGAGCTCTCTGCGGTGGGTCCGCAGGGCGGTCATCGCGGCGGCGGCGTCCGTCCTGGGCAGGACCAGCGCGACGTCCGCGCTCCGTCCGTCCGGGCGCGGCACGCCGTGCGACTCGGCCGCCTCGATTCCGGCGTCGGCCAGGACTCCGTGGACCCGCCCCGCGGACCGGTCCCCGTCCGGGACGCCGAACACGGTGATCTTCACGCCGGACATGTCATGGGCCACGCCCGTCACGGCGGCGGCCCGCGCGCCCTCGTCAGGGATCGCCTCGTCCGAGATGACGGTGCCGGGGCGGTCGTCGAAGGACGAGCGGACATGCACGGTCACGCCGTGCCGGCGGGCGTACTCCGCGCTGGGCAGCGCCAGCACCCGCGCGCCACCGGCCGCCATCTCGCACATCGCCTCATGGGTGAGCCGGCCGAGCGGCCTGGCCTCCGGGACGATGCCGGGGTCGGCCGTGAAGACACCGGCCACATCGGTGTAGATCTCGCACACATCGGCCTTGAGGGCCGCGGCGAGCGCGACCGCCGTCGTGTCGGACCCGCCCCGGCCCAAGGTGGTCACCTCATCGGTCTCCCCGCACACCCCCTCGAACCCCGTGACCAGCGCGATCGCCCCCCGGTCGAGCGCCTGCCGCACCCGCCCCGGCCGGACCTCGACGATCTGCGCCCGGCCGTGGTCCGAGGTCGTGAGCACACCCGCCTGCCGTCCGGAGAAGGAGTACGCCGGGGCGCCCAGCGCGTGGATCGCCATCGCGGTCAGCGCGCTGGACACCCGCTCACCCGTGGTCAGCAGCGCGTCCAGTTCGCGCGTGGCCGGCAGGGGGTCCACCTCGCGGGCGAGCCTGAGCAGCTGATCGGTGGTCCGGCCCATGGCGGACACCACCACGACCACGTCATGGCCCGCGTCATGGGCCGCGACAACACGTTCGGCGACACTCGTGATCCGCTCGGTGGTCGGCACCGAGGAGCCGCCGTACTTCTGGACGATGAGCATGGGGCCCGGCCTCCTCAGAAACCGCCCAGTCCGGCCCAGACCACGGGACCGGAGCGCGCGGAACGGCGCGAGGCACACGCCGAGACCGCCTCGACGAGGATCGAACAGGCCGTCTCGACGACATCGGCCGTGACATTGAGCGGGGGCAGAATCCGGACCACGGCGTCCTCCCGCCCGCCGCGCTCGACGATGAGCCCGTGCCGCAGCGCATACGTCTGCACCTCGGCCGCGAGCGCGGTCGCGGGCCGGCCGTCGCCGGGGTGCGCCAGCTCGATCCCCCACATCAGGCCGCGGCCCCGCACCTCGCGGACCCACGGGTTGCCGATCAGCTCACCGAGCCGGTCCGCGACCTGCACTCCCCTGCGCCGGACATTGCCCAGCACATCGTCGCGCCGGACGATACGGACCGCCTCGGCACCCGCGGCGAAGGCCAGTTGGTTGCCGCGGAACGTCCCGATGTGCGCACCCGGCTGCCAGGTGTCCAGCGCCGCGTCGTACAGGATGAGGGCGACCGGCAGGCCCATGCCGCTCAGCGCCTTGGACGCCACGATGACATCCGGCTCGATGCCGTACTGCTCGAACGCGAACCAGGTCCCGGTGCGCCCGCAGCCCGTCTGCACCTCGTCGACGATCATGGGAATGCCCAGCGAGCGGGTCACCTCGCGCACCCGCCGGACGAACTCGGTGCGGGCGACGACGGCCCCGCCCTCGCCCTGCACCATCTCCAGAATCACCGCGGCGGGAAGCGGGATGCCGCCCAGATCGTCCCGGAGCGCCCGCTCCAGATAGCCGGCGCAGTCCCGGGCGCAGCTGCCCGGCGCCGGACCGGCGGGGCACGCGGAGGAGCAGTACGGGAAGAAGTGGACGCCGGGCATGCCGTCCCGGACGGGCGCCTTCTGGGACACCAGCCCGCTGACCGCCATGGCGGCGTGGGTGCTGCCGTGGAAGCCGCCGTGGAAGGAGACGATGTCGCCCCGGCCGGTCGCGATCTTGCACAGCTTGAGGGCGGCCTCGACCGCGTTGGCGCCGGTCGGCCCGCAGAAGTGCACCTTGGTCCGCTCCCGCAGCCGCGGGGGCAGCATGGACAGCTGGGCCTCGGTGAAGGCGTCCTTGGCGGGGGTGGGGAAGTCGAGGCCGTGGGTGAGGGTGTCGAGCTGCCGGACCACGCTCTGGACCAGCTCGGGGTGGTTGTGGCCCAGCGAGAGCACACCGGCGCCGCCGAGGAAGTCGATGAAGACGTTTCCGTCGACGTCCCGGACGAAGCTCCCCGACCCCTCGGCCAGCGCGATGGGCAGATGGCGGGGGTAGGTGCGGGCCTGGGACTCCCGTCTCGCCTGATGGGCGAGGAGGGCGTCCGACCCAGGGCCGGGCAGGTCACCCCTGACCTGAGGTCCCATCAGTCCTGCCGTCCGCAGCGTCGATGTCATGGTGCCTCCTCGTGCTGAGCCGAGCCGACCTCATGCTCACCACCGTAGGAACCCGGCTGTTAAGGCTCGCTGCGACGAAAGTTAGGCGACGACAAAACCTCGGGCGGACACGGCTATCGGCTCGGGCTACCGGCTCGAACCGCCCGGTTCGAGCCGGTAGCCGTGTCCGCGCAGCGTGGTGAGCTCGGGCAGCTCGAGCGGGACGGGGGAGGCCGCCGCGGCGGTGTGCAGCCGGCGGCGCAGGGAGGACATGGTGACGTCCAGGGTCTTGGTGGGTCCGTACCAGTTCTCGTCCCACACCCGCGCCATCAGCGTCTCGCGCGAGACGGCCTCGCCCGGGTGCTGGGCCAGCACGGCGAGCAGTTCGAACTCCTTGGGGCGCAGTTCGACTTCGCCGTCGCCGAGCAGACAGCGGCGGGCCGCGATGTCCACGGTCAGGTCCCCCAGCCGGACCGGCTCGCCCGAGCCTGGCGGTCCGGCCGGGAGACGGCGCAGGTGGGCGCGGAGCCGGGCGAGCAGCACGGTCAGCGAGAAGGGCTTGACCAGGTAGTCGTCGGCGCCCGCGTCCAGGCCCGCGATCACGTCGATCTCCTCGCCGCGCGCGGTCAGGATGACGATGAGGAGGTCGGGGAACTCGTCGCGCAACTCCCGCGCGACCTCGATGCCGTCCACGTCGGGGAGGCCGAGGTCGAGCAGGACGACATCGAGGGCCAGCCGCCGGGCCTCGGCCAGCCCCGAGCCGCCGGTCCGGCTCCAGACCACCTGGTAGCCGCTGCCGCGCAGCCCGGTCTCCAGGTGTCGTCCGATGATGTCGTCGTCCTCGACGACCAGCACGGATACGGAGTCCTCGGCCCGTGGCGTACGCATGCCCCGAAGCGTAGGCGTTGTCCGGCGGATCCTTGCGCCTTCGGCGGACGCGCGCCGCCGGGTGGCGCCGGGCGCGGTGGCGACACGCGGTGTCCCGGTCGTGCCGGGCGCCGCCCGGGTGGCCGGGTGGTCATGATGGGCGCATGAGGAAGCGCGTGGTGCGCGTGGCGGTGGTCGCGGTCATGGTGGCCCTCGTCCTGCTGGCCACGCCGCTGGCCGTGGGGATCCAGCGGTCCTTCATCGCGGACGAACGCGGTGAGCTGGAGCGCGCGGCCCTGGCGGCCGCCGTGCACGTGGGCGCGAAGTCCACGGCGGAGAACCCCTCGAAGCTGCACGTCGGCGAACGGGACGCCCGGGTCGGCCTGTACGACCTGGCCGGCCGGCTGCGCGACGGACACGGGCCCGCGACGGCGGACGCGGTGACCCGGCGGGCGATGGCCGGGGTCGTGGCGCGCGGGCGCGACGGCCAGGACCTGGTCGCCGCCGTGCCCGTGTCGACGGCCGAACGGATCACCGGTGTGGTCCGCGCGGCGGACGGCACCCAGGAGCTCTGGGCCCGGGTGGGCCTCGCGTGGGCGGCGCTCGTCGGCACCGCCCTGGTCGCGCTGGCCACCGGCGTACTGGTGGCGCGGCATCAGGCGCGCACGCTCTCCGCTCCGCTGGAGGCGCTGTCGGCCACGGCCGTGGCCGTCGCCGACGGCGATCTGACCGCGCGCGCCGACCGCAGCGCGATCGCCGAGATCGACCAGGTGGCGCGCACCCAGAACACCATGGTCGAGCGGCTCACCACGCTGCTCGAACACGAGCGGCAGTTCAGCGCCAACGCCTCCCACCAGCTCCGTACCCCGCTGGCGGGCCTCCAGCTGGGTCTCGAGGAGGCCGCCGCGGACCCGGACACGGGCCACCTCAGGGCGGCCGTCGAGGAGGCCCTGGAGCGGTCCCGGCACCTTCAGCAGACGGTCGACGAGGTCCTGCGCCTGGCCAGAGCGGCGCCCGGACCGCGGGTCTCCGAGCGGGCCGGGCCGCTCGGAGAGCTGGCCGAGAGTGTGGAGCGCCGCTGGCACGGCGCGTTCGCCGCCGAGGGCCGCCGCCTGGACTTCGCGTTCGAACCGGGCAGTGAGGCGATCCGCGTACCGGACCGGACCGCCGAGCAGATCCTGGATGTGCTGCTGGACAACGCGCTCCGGCACGGGCGCGGGGCGGTCGAGGTCACGGTGCGGGAGATGACGGGCGCGGTCGCCGTGGACGTGGCCGACGAGGGGTCGCTGGCCCTCGAACCCGGGCTCGTCTTCGCGCGGGGCGCCACCACCTCCCGCTCCGGCAGCGGCATCGGCCTGCCTCTGGCGCGCGACATGGCGCGGGCGGCCGGGGGCCGGCTCACGCTCGTACGGGCGTCGCCGACCACCTTCACCCTGCTGCTGCCGATGCCCGAGGGCGAGTGACGGACGGCGCCGCGCTCAGCGGATCGGGGATCGGGGATCAGCGGTCCATATGCAGCGGGTGCGACGTGCGGCCGGACACCGCGTCGATCTCGCCGTGCGCCTTCTCCAGCAACTTCGCCGCCAGCTCGTTGAGCGCCCTGGCGCCCGCGATCTCCTCGCCGACCCGCGGCTGGTTGGAGTCGGCGGGGGCCCGGCTCGCGGCCCCGTGGCCCCGGATCTCGCTCCCGTCGGCGAGCCGGACCAGGGCTGCGGCGCGTGTGTGGCGGGTGTCCTCGTCGAATTCCAACTCGACATGCCATCCCACGCTGGTCTGTGGCATGACGCTCACCTCCGGAATCGCTCCTGCGCGCGTGTGTCCACTCCCCAGCGTGCATCCACTCCCCGGCAGCCGCACAACATGACGCACCCATTTAGTTAGGTGAGGCATACCTAACTTCCTTCTATGCTGTGGCGCATGGACATCTGGGAACTGACGGGCGTGAGCCTCGGCTGCGCGCTCTTACTGGTCGCGCTGTTCACCGTCGTCATCGTGGGTTCTCTCCTGGTGGCCCGGGACGCCCTGCTCCCCGACTACCCGCCCGCGATCCAGGAGCGGTACGGGGAGCGGAGCGCGCGGGGACGGCGGACCGCGGCGGCGGCCGGGCTGCTGAACTTGGCGGTGTTCACCGCGGTGCCACTGCTCGGCGTCCTCGAACTGCACGACCGCGCCGACGGCCCGCTCGGCTTCTGGCCGCCGTTCGTCCTCGGCACCGTCAGCTTTCTCGCCCTCGTCCTCTTCGACCTGGTGGTCCTGGACTGGTGTCTGTTCTGCCTCGTGCAGCCGCGCTTCATGGTGCTGCCCGGCACGGAAGGCATGCCCGAGTACCGTGACTTCGCCTTTCACGCGCGCGTGCTCGTCCCCCGTCCCGTGCCGTGGCCGCTGGTGGCCATCCCCGGGTTCGGGGTGGCCGTGGGCGCCGTCGCCTCCCTCGCGGAGGTGCTGACCGGCTGAGGACGGGGCCGACGGGGGTCATGCCCGGGAACGACCCGGCGGGCGGCCGGTACTGCGTTCTCAGTACTCCCGATTGTCGGCAGCCGCACGACGACGGGCGGGCCGCGCGCCGGGAGCCTGGAGAGGTACCCGAGTTCAGATGTGGAGACCTCCGTCCCGTGGCTGCTTATCTCTATCGACTGGGCCGTCTGGCCTTCCGACGACGCTGGTGGGTGACCCTGCTGTGGGTGGCCGTGCTGGCGGCCGTCGGCTTCGGCGCGGTCAAGGCGCCGGCCGCCCCCGACACCGGGAACTCCATGCCCGGCATCGAGTCCCAGAAGGCGTTCGACCTGATGGACCAGCGCTTCCCCGGCGCCAAGGCCGACGGGGCGAACGCCCGGATCGTCTTCGTCGCCCCGCACGGGGAGAAGGTCACCGCGGCCGCCAACCGGGCGGCCGTCGAGAAGGTCGTGCACGAGGTGTCCGGCGGTCCCCAGGTCGCCGGCGCGGTGGACCCCTTCCAGGCGCGGGCCGTCAGCAAGGACGCCGGCACGGCATACGCGACCGTCACCTACAAGGTGGCGGCCGACGACCTCACCGACGCCGCCAAGAAGACCTTGGAGGACGCCGTCCAGCAGGCCCGGGACGCGGGGCTGACCGTCGAGGTCGGCGGCAACGCGCTGGCGACCCAGCCCGCGGCGGGCGGGGCGGCCGAGGGCATCGGCATCGTCATCGCCGCGGCCGTGCTGCTGATCACCTTCGGCTCGCTGGCCGCCGCGGGGCTCCCGCTGCTGACCGCGATCGTCGGCGTCGGCGTCTCCATGGCCTCGATCATGGCGCTGGCCAGCACCTTCGGCCTGTCCGGCACCACCGGCACGCTCGCCTCGATGCTGGGGATCGCGGTCGGCATCGACTACGCCATGTTCGTGGTCTCCCGCTACCGCGAGGAGCGGGCCCGGGGGCACGAGCCCGAGGAGGCGGCCGGGCTGGCCGCGGGCACGGCCGGGTCGGCGGTGGTCTTCGCCGGGCTCACCGTCGTGATCGCGCTGGCCGGGCTGTCGGTGGTCGGCATCCCGATGCTGACCAAGATGGGCCTGGCCGCCGCGGGCGCGGTCGCGATCGCCGTCGTCATCGCGCTGACCCTGGTGCCGGCGCTGCTCGCCTTCCTCCCGCGGGCCGTGCTGTCGCGCTCCGCCCGGCGGGGCGCGAAGAACAAGGATGCGAAGAACAAGGACGCGAAGGCCAAGCGCGCGAAGGCCAAGGAGGGCGGCGAGCACAACGCGGGCAGCCGCTGGGCCCGGTTCGTACTGCGCCGCCCCCTGCCCGTACTGCTGGCCGCCGTGGCCGGGCTCGGCGCGATCGCGCTCCCGGTGACGGGCCTCCAGCTGGGCATGCCCGGGGACGAGGCCAAGTCCACCTCGACCACGGAGCGCCGCGCCTACGACGCGCTCGCCGAGGGCTTCGGCCCCGGCTTCAACGGACCGCTGACCATCGTCGTCGACGCCAAGGGCACCACCGACGCGAAGGGCGCCGTACACCGGATCACCGACAGGATCGGCGCCACCAAGGGGGTCGTGTCCGTCTCCCCGGCCCGGTTCAACGCCGCGGGCGACACCGCGGTCTTCTCCGCCACCCCGTCCACCGCCCCCACGGACGAGAAGACCAAGGACCTGGTGCGCACCATCCGCGCCGAACGGCCCGCGCTCGAGTCCGCCACCCATGCGAGCTTCGAGGTCACCGGCTCCACCGCGGTGAACATCGACGTCGCCCAGAAGGTGCAGGACGCGCTGATCCCCTATCTCGCGGTCGTGGTGGGCCTCGCCTTCGTGCTTCTGCTCGTGGTGTTCCGCTCCCTCCTGGTGCCCATCAAGGCGGCGGCCGGGTTCCTGCTGTCGGTGCTCGCCGCCTTCGGCGCGGTGGTCGCGGTCTTCCAGTGGGGCTGGGGCGCCGACCTCCTCGGCGTGGAGCAGACCGGCCCGATCATGAGCCTGATGCCGATCTTCCTGGTGGGCATCGTCTTCGGCCTCGCCATGGACTACGAGGTCTTCCTGGTCACCCGCATGCGCGAGGCGTACGTCCACGGGGACCGGCCCGGCCAGGCGATCGTCACCGGGTTCCGGCACAGCGCCCGGGTCGTGGTGGCGGCCGCGCTGATCATGATGGCCGTGTTCTCCGGGTTCGTGGGCTCCTCCGAATCCATGATCAAGATGATCGGGTTCGGCCTCGCCATCGCCGTCCTGTTCGACGCGTTCGTCGTCCGCATGGCGCTGGTGCCCGCCGTCCTCGCGCTGCTCGGCGACCGCGCCTGGTGGCTGCCGCGCTGGCTGGACAGGGTGCTGCCGAACATCGACGTGGAGGGCGAGGCGCTCAGCCGCCGCTCCCCCGCCGCCGCGCTCCCGGCCCCCGACACCACGCCGGACCGGGAATCGGCACACGTCTGACCCGGCAGACGCCTGATTCGACAGACGCCTGATTCGACAGACGCCGCCCCGCGCCCCGAGGGCCGCCCGTGGTCACGCACCCGGGCGGCCCGTCGGCCGTTCGCGCCCAGCCTCGTCCACCATGGACCCAGGCCCCGACCGGAGACCCCGATGACCAACAGCTTGGAGCGCTATACGGAGCGCCATCACCTCGCCTTCGACCTGTTCGTGGCCGGGGTGCTGTTCGGCCTTGTCGTCCTCGGCGCCGGACTCAACATGCCGGGCAGCGCCCAGCCGTCGTTGGGCCCGGCCCTGCTGCTGGCGGGTATCTCCAGCGCCGCCCTGGTGGGATGTCGCAGCCACCCGCGCATCGCCGTCGCCGTGACGGCGGCCTGTGTCGCGGCCGCGAGCGCGGTCGGCTATCTGCTCACTCCCCTGCTGCTGGCCCCGGTCCTGACGGCGCTCTACTGGCTGGCGGTGCTCACCGAGCGGAAGGTCACCTACGCCTACTGCCTCGTCACCATCGCCGCGCTGGTGACCACCGCGACGGTCGCCGACCCCGCCCATCACGCGCTGGTGCTCAAGACCATCGGCCCGGCCGTGTGGCTGCTGCTGCCCGTCGCCGCCGGCCGCGCGGTCCGGATACGGCGCGCCTATACGGACGCCGTCATGGACGCCGCACAGGCCCGCGTCGAACACGCCGAGCGCACCCGCGAGGAGGAGGCGCGGCACCGCGTCGCCGAGGAGCGCATGCGCATCGCCCGCGAGCTGCACGACGTGGTCGCCCACCACCTGGCCCTGGCCAACGCCCAGGCGAGCACCGCCGCGCATCTCGCCCGGAACAACCCCGACCAGGCCCAGAAGATCCTCACCGGCCTGGCCTCCACCACCTCCTCCGCACTGCGCGAACTCAAGGCCACCGTCGGCCTGCTGCGCCAGACGGACGACCCGGACGCGCCCCTGGAGCCCAGCCCCGGACTCGCCCGGCTCCCCGAGCTGACCGACGCGTTCGCCTCCGCCGGGCTCCCGGTCACGGTCACCACGCGCGGCGAGCCGCGGCGGCTCTCCCCGGGAGTGGATCTGACGGCGTTCCGGATCGTGCAGGAGGCCCTCACCAACGTCACCAAGCACGCCGCCGCGCACACCGCGCACGTACGGCTCAGCTACTCCCGCGACCGGCTGACCATCGACGTCACCGACGACGGAACCGCTGCTACGGACACGGCGGCCGCGCCGGCCCCCGGACACGGCTTCGGCCTCATCGGCATGCGCGAGCGCGCGCATTCGGTGGGCGGCGCCCTCACCGCGGGCCGCCGCCCGGAAGGCGGCTTCGAGGTCACCGCCGAACTGCCGCTGCACCCCGACGGACCGGCACCCGCACCCGAACCGGACCCCACGCCGGATCCGAACCCCGCACCCGAGCCGGGGGAACAGGGAGCCTGACCCGCCGCGACGGGATTGCGCGCACGGTCAACGACTGTGCGCTCGCTGTCAATGCCTTCCGGCGGGGCCTGCGACAGACTCGACGCGCCCCTTCAACCCCTGACCCCTCTGGAGGGACTGCGCGGTGCGGATCGTCTATGCCGACGGTGAGACCGAACGGGAGATGGAACTGCGCGTCGGCCGGCCGAACGCCACGCTGGCCGACCTCGCAGCGGCCCTGGACATCCCGGCGAGCGGGCTGAGCATCGACGGCAGGACGGCACCGCCGGAGACCGGGCTGAGCGAGTCCGGTCTCGCCCACGGCTCACGGGTGGCCCGCGCGGGCTGGGGCTCCGCCGGCGGGCCGCGCGTGGCGGCCGCCGTGCTGCGGGTGGTCGGTGGGCTGGAGGCCGGGCGCAGCATTCCGCTGCGGGTGGGCAGGGTGGTCATCGGCCGGGGCGCCGAGGCGGATGTGCGGGTCGTGGCCGCGGGGGTGTCCCGACTGCACGCCGCGCTGGAGGTCTCGGCCGATGGGCAGGTGCACATCGCCGACCTGAACACGGTCAACGGCACGGATGTGTGCGGCGAGCGGATCGCCAAGGCCGTCCGGGTCCAGCCGGAGGACCTGGTCTCGCTCGGTGGCGAGGTGCAGCTGCGCATCCTGCCGCCGGACCGCATCGGCCCCGTGCAGCGGGTCAACGCGGTCCGGGAGGTGGGCCCCGGCGGCACCCTGCCCTTCAACCGCCCGCCGCGCGGCGGCAGGCCGGGCGAACCGCCGCGGATCGCCGCCCCCGAGCCGCCGCCGAGCGCCAACAAGGCTCCGTTCTCGATCTCCAGCATGCTGGGTCCGCTGGTCCTGGCCGGCACGATCGTCGCCCTCACCGGCGATATCCGCTACGCGGCCATCGCGGCGCTCACCCCCCTGATGTTCCTGGGGAACTTCCTGGAGGAGCGGCTGCGGGGCCGGTTCTCCGTCCGGCGCGGGATGCGGGACCACACCGCCCGGGTCGCGGAGTTCGAGCAGACCGTGGCCGCGCGTCACGCGGCCGAGATCCGTACCCGCCGGGCCGCCCACCCCGACCCGGCGGAGGTGGTCCACCGGGCCACCGCGCCGGGGCTGGCCCTGTGGGAACGGCGCCCCGGCGCGCCGGACTTCCTCAGGACGGTGGTGGGCGGCGCCGATCTGTCCTGGTCTCCACCGCTGGAGACGGGCTCCTCGGGACCGGCGCCCGAGGTGGCGGACATCCTGGGCGAGCGGTGTGTGCTGCCGCAGGTGCCGGTGGTGGTCGGGGTCTCGGCCGGTGAGGCGGTGGGGTTCGAGGGGGACCGCCGGGCGTCCCTCGCCATCGTCCGGTCCCTGTTGTGCCAGGCGGTGGTGGGGAGCGGTCCGGCGGATGTGACGCTGGCGGTGTTCGCCGACCCGGAGCGGCTCGCCGACTGGGACTGGACGAAGTGGCTGCCGCACGGCGCGGATCCGCAGTCGGGCACGGCGCGGCTGGTGGCGGTCGGGCCGGAGCAGTCCGACGCGCTGGCCCGCCATCTGCTCGCCGCAGCGCCCCGGCGCGCGGAGGGCGGCACCGGCCCGGTGCTGCTGGTGGTCGTGGACGGCGCCACGCTGCTGGAGGGCCGCCCCTGCCCGCTGCGGGAGCTGCTCGCGGACCGCGCGCTGAGCTGCGGCGCCCTGGTCCTCACCACCCGGCTGCCCGCCCTGTGCACCTCGGTGGTCACCGCCTCGGCGGAGGGCCGTGGCCGGGTACGCGATGTGGCCTCCGACGAGGTGGTGTCCGATGTGCTGCTGGGGGGCATGCCGGTGGCCGAGGCGCGCGCCACCGCCAGGGCGCTGGCCCGCTTCGAGGACCCGGAGTTGCGGATCGAGGGCGCGGGGCTGCCGGACCGGATCTCCCTGCTGCCGCTGCTGGACCTGGCCGCCGTCTCCGGGGACGAGGTCGGCCACCGGTGGAAGACACGTGCTCCGGCGCTGCGGGTGCAGGCCGTGCTCGGGGTCAGCGAGCGGGACCTGTTCACCGTGGACCTCGACGACGACGGGCCGCATGCGCTGATCGCCGGAACCACCGGCTCCGGCAAGAGCGAACTGCTGCGCACCCTCATCGCGAGCATGGCCACCGACGCCGACCCCGAGCATCTGACCTTCGCGCTGGTGGACTACAAGGGCGGCGGTGCCCTGGACGAGTGCGCCGAACTCCCGCACACCGTGGGCCTGGTCACCGACCTCGACGAGCAGCTCAGCGAGCGCGCCCTGCGCTGTCTGGACGCCGAGCTGCGCCACCGCGAACGCCTGCTGCGCGAGGTGGGGCTCGGCCACATCCGCGACTACCAGCGGCTGCGCGACACCGAAGACGCCAAGGACGCCGCCATGGAGCCGATGCCCCGGCTCGCCGTGGTGATCGACGAGTTCGCCACCCTGGTCAAGGCCCTGCCGGACTTCGTCGACTCGCTGGTGAGCATCGCCCAGCGCGGCCGCACCCTCGGCGTCCATCTGATCATGGCCACCCAGCGGCCGGCCGGCTCGGTCAACGACGCCATCAAGAACAACGTCAAACTCCGTATCGCGCTGCGACTTGAGAGCACCGGGGACTCGCAGGACGTCATCGACAGCCCGGCCGCGGCCGGGATCGGCACCCGCCAGTGGGGACGCGCCTACTACCGGCTCAGTGCGCGGGAGGTGCTGCCGGTGCAGACCGCGCTGTCCACCGGGGTCACCCCGCAGGCCGCGGTGACCGTCCCGGTGACCATCGCGCCGTTCATCCTGGGCATGCCGGTCCTGGCGGCGGCCACCGACGGCACAGAGGGCGAGACCGATCTGCGACGGCTGGTCAAGGCCGCGCGGCAGGCCGCCGACCTCTCCGGATTCGCCCCGCCGCGGCGGCCCTGGCCCGATCCGCTGCCCGATGTGCTGCACCGCACGGACCTTCCGCCGGTCGCCGAACAGGGCCTGCACACCGAGGCCGCCGGGCTGCCCGCCTGGGCGCTCGCCGACGACCCCGACCGGCAGCGGCAGTACGCGGTCGGCTGGGACCCGGCGGCGGGAAACCTGCTGGTCTACGGCTCCGGCGGCTCCGGCACCTCCACCGCGCTCGCCTCGCTCGCCCTCTCCGCCACCGGCACCGCACCGCCCGACCGGCTGCACGTCTTCGCCCTCGACATGGGCGCGGGCGACCTGGCCCCGCTGGCCGCGCTGCCGCACACCGGCGCCCACATCGGGTCCGGCGAGCGCGAGCGGCAGAACCGGCTGATCAAGCTGTTGCGCCGGGAGCTGGACGAGCGCAAGTCCCGCGGCCCGGCCGGCTCCCCGGACTGGCTGGTGCTGCTGGACAACCTCGGCGCCCTGATCTCGGACTTCGACAAGGACGTGGCGGGGATGAACCTGATCGACGAGCTCGCCCGTGTCTACGCGGACGGCCCCGCGGTCGGCATCCGGTTCGCCGTCAGCGCCGACCGCTCCGGTGCCGTGCCCTCGGCCTGGTCCGCCCTGACCCAGACCAAGCTGCTGCTGCGGCTGGCCGACCCCGGCGAGTACGGATACTTCGACGTGCCGCGCAACGCGGTCCCCACGTACGTGCCGGGCCGGGCGCTCGTGGCCGCCAACCGGCAGGTGATCCAGATCGGCTGGCCGGGCGAGGACCTGACGGCGGCCGTCGCGGACACCGCCGCCCGGTGGACCGGCGCCGAGCGCATCGCCCCGGAGGTCGGGCTGCTGCCCACCGACGTCCCCGCCACCGCCCTCACGACACCGCCTCAGACCGCCACGGACCCCTGGTGGCTCCCGGTCGGCCTGGACTCCGACACCCTCGGCTGCGCCGGGCTGCGGATGTACGAGCGCGAACACGCCCTGATCGCCGGGCCGCAGCGGTCCGGCCGCAGCACGGCCCTGTGCACCGTCGCCCGTCTCGTGATGTCCTCCGCCGACGCCCCGACCACGGTCGTCGGCTTCGCCCCGCGCCGCTCCCCGCTGCGGGAGCTGCCCGGACTGACCGCCCTGGCCACCACGTACGACGACCTCGAACAGACCCTCGCCGCCCTCCCTCTGGGCCGGCCCGCCCTCCTCCTGGCCGATGACGCCGACACGGTGGACGACGAACGCGGCTTCCTGGAACAGTGGCTGTCCTTCCCCGCCACCGGCCACCACCTGATCGCCGCCGGCCGCGCCGACGCCCTGCGCCGCGCCTACGGCCACTGGACCCAACGCGCCCGCGACAACCGCTGCGGTGTCCTCCTGTGCCCCGACCACGACCTCGACGGCGACCTGCTGGGCACCGAACTGCCCCGCCACGACCGCATGGCCCCGCTGCCGGGCCGTGGCTACCTCGTGGTGGACGGCGTGGCGGCGGGCGTGCAGGTGGCGAACTGAGCCGTGCTCGCCCGCATATGACTCATTGCGCTGAACGCACATGGACAGTGCGCCCAAGGTCAATGACACGGGGCAGTCCAGGACCGGAGAATTCACGAGTGAGCCACACAGGGGGAACTGACTGATGCCACCGAAGTACGACTTCGCTGCCGCCGACCGGCTCAGTCAGCAGCTGACCGAGCTCATAAAGAAGATCGACTGGTTCTTATGGCTGCGTGACAGCCAGTCCAACCATCTCCTCGGCGCCCGCCACAGCGACCACTGGCAGGGAGCGAAGCGCGACGAATTTCAAGACGAATTCAAGCACCAGAAGACTGCATTCACCCATCTCAAGGACGCCGCAAAGAGACTCCAGTCTCAGGTGCACACCGCGACCGAGGCAGCGCACGCCGCCGAGAAGGCCGAGAAGAACAAGAATTAGGCGCAGAAGCGACATGATCAAAGTCTCCGCGATTCCGGAAAACCTCTTCAGGTATTCCGATGCGTGCACCCAAGGTGCCGAACAGATGCAGACCTGGGTCCGCAATGTGCTGACCCCTGCGCTCCAGGCGTATGAGAACGGCGGCGGACCCTGCACGGCCCAGGCCCTTGACGTGGACGTCGCCAAGCAGGTGGCGGCCGCGTACTACACCGACCGGAAGGCGCGGACGGTCGGCATGGCGTTTCTGCGGGCCGGGGGCGTTCTCGTACGGGGGCGGAACCATCCGATCTTCTCCAACAACAAGGACATAGACAAGGCATTCAAGCGACTTCAGACGGAGGCCGCGCATCAGGGACAGATCAACGCGGGAGCCGCGCTCGCCCGCGGTCTGCCAACGGTCATGGACGCCGACGAGCGCCAACGGATCGAACGCGAACTCGCCAAGCATGCCGACGACCCCTACTTCACCGCCGGATTCTTCAATTCACTGAATCTACGGCAACTCGAGCAGTTCCTGGCGCAATCGCCCAACATCAAGCCGTTTGTCAGCGCCTACGCCAGCGGCGTGCTGAGCGATACGACGACCGCGAATTTCGTCGAAACGCTCAGCAGACTCCAAGGCAGAGACAACTCGCCTGAGCACAACCACATCACCGCCGAGCAGCAGATCGCCTTGCTCAATGCGCTCGCCCGCAACCCGGCGGCGTCCGCGAACTTCGCCAACTCTCTGACCGCTGCCCAGATAAGGCATCTGATCCACGGTGAGGCCTCGCTCAACCCGCCACTGAGGACGACCCTGCTGGGCGTACTCACGACGGCGATGGAGAACATCGGCGGTCAACCAGGGGCCCATGCCCTTATGGGGAAGGTCTCCCAGGCGCTGTTCGCGCCCGACGCACCAGGGCTGACCAAGACCGACCTGGACCAGCTGCTGCCCTCCCTGACCCTCTTCTTCTCAGCCGGCGTGAACCAGAGCGTCACACCCCCGGAGAAGCTCGGAGCGAATGACCTTCGCAAGTGGTCCGGCGATCTCGGCACCCTGATCGGCAAGGAACTCCGGCCGTTCATGGCAGCGATCGAGCAAGTCGACCTGAACGCGAAGAATTCGGTGATCAAGCTTCTGATCGACCGAGTATTCGTCAAGGTGCTCTTCAAAGTGGTGGGACCCGCTACGCCGCAAGGGCTTGTCGCGACACTCGCCTACAGGGCGGCCATGATGGCCGTGCAGAAGCTGGTGCTCAAGCATAATCCCCTGGACCTCATCCTCAACAAGCTGCTACCCGACGGAAAGTACAAGAACACGTCAGTAATCAACGACAAGATCGCAGCGGGAGGACTCGTCCTTTCCGTCAGCGCGCTTATTTCACAGGGTCTGGTCCACCATGTGGACGGCGGCAAGGTTCGGTTCACCGGCAACCCCGAGATCGACAGCCAAACCATCGCGACGGTCCTTGAGAATCCGCTGCAATACTACGCAAGCAAGCCGAATTCCAAGGAAAGAATCCTTCCCACCATCAAGGACCTGATGAACGAATTCACCCTCAGTGAAACCGGCGAAGCCGGGACCCCGCCCAAGGCCCCGGAGACCCAGCCGGGCTCATAAGACGCCTCCGAGACAGACCAAGAAACAGGAGAAACACCATGGCAGATGACAAGGTTTCAGTCGACGGCGACGCACACCTCGCAAGCAAGAAGTTCCTGAGCATCATCAACGGCGGCTTCCAGGAGTCCATCAAGCACCTCTCCGACGCCGGGACCACCCTGAGCGACCCGAACCACTGGAGCGGCCCGTACGCCGCCCAGTTCCGTTCTTCCTGGAGCAGCGCCCAGACCGACCTGAACAAGATCAGGCACTCTCTGGACGAGTTCCAGCGGAAGTTCGACGCGATCCTGAAGAACATCTCCCAAGCCGGCGGCCAGCACCGCTGACCGACCCGAAGCGTCATAGCAGGAACTCCCTAAGGAAACTCCCATGTCTGAGAGGGACCCGGTCCACCCCTGGACCGGAGAGCTGAGCCCCGCCGACCTCGAACGCCTCGGCGCGGAACCGCTGCGGCGGTCGGACCCGGTGGCGATCGGGCCCTACCGGGTGCTCGCGCGCCTGGGGGGCGGGGGGATGGGCCGGCTCTACCTCGGGCGGGAAGCGGGCGCGGAGGGGGAGGCGGGGGGGGGGGGGGGGGGCGCCGCGGGGGGGGGGGGGGGCGGGGGAGGCGGGGCGGGCGCCACCCGCCG